>NZ_LXHX01000028.1:0-146404 GCF_001649495.1 Emticicia sp. MM
TTGAAAAAAGTAAAGAAATTCAAAAAGAAAGTGTTAAAATTGTAGCGAATAAAGCTAAAAAGTCAGCAGACAACGTAGAAATAAAGAAAACAATCACTGAACTAATACAAGAGATTGATGCGTGTATTGCTTTATTAAACGAAGAATAGTCAAGTGAGGTCGTAGAATGAATAATAAAAATGATTTGATTATAAACACTTTAGACGAAAAGATCTATTAATTTATAAAAAATAAAATCATTTTTTTTGAAATTGACAATTTAAGATTGGTTGTAAAATGGCAGAAGCTGAAAAAATAGAAATTGGGTTGAAAGTATCGAATCGTGTTATCACACTCAAGGTTCATCCCGAAATGGAGCCATATTTTAGAAGAGCAGCCGTTGTCATTAACCGACGACTTGATACGTTTAGTAAAAGCCATAGTGGCGGAGAAATGGATTCTATGGATTTTTATTTGACTGTGGCCATCGAGGGTATGGTCGAATCTCAAAAAAACCAAGATAAATATAAACTTTTGCAACAATCGCTCAAACAAAGGCTTGATGATATAGACCAACGCCTTACTCTTGGTTGAGAGTAAATTAAAATAAAAAAACACCAGTTGAAAATACCTCTACTGGTTTCAGATTTATTCTTCATTTGCTTTTCACATACTTCTTCTTGTTTTTACCTGTCGGTTTGCCTTCAAGCTATTCGAGTTTAAATGTATAATCAGTTCGTTTACTGCTTGACTTCCTGCGATTTCTTAGTATCTTTTCATGGTATTAACAGCATTAGGTATGTCAATTAAAAATTCTGAACTTATTATTCCCTAATTATTTATAAATTCTTTAACAAAACTATCAAATGTCGAATATTTTAATGATGCTCCTCACCGACTTAGTTGCTTTGGCAATTGGGTTCTTTGTGGGTCGAGCATTACTCAAAAAAACATTCCAAAGCAAAGATGCTGATGCAGAAATAAGAGCCAACGAAGTACTAAAAAATGCCCAACAAACCGCTGAAAACATTAAAAAAGATAAAATGTTGGAAGCAAAAGAGCATTTTTTAAAGCTAAAGACTGAGTTTGAAGATGATTCAAATAAACGTAAAAATATCATCTTACAAAACGAGCAACGTGTCAAACAAATGGAGCAAACGGCTTTGCAAACAAAGAACCAAGCTGCTCAATTAGAACAACAAAATATCCGCCGAGAAAAAGAACTTGAAGCTCTTCAAACAAAGCTTAACGAACAAACCGAAGCAGCCAAAAAGCAAATGGATGTAGCTCGTAAACGCCAAGAAGAAGCCGAATTTATGCTGGCACAACAAGTAGAAGCCTTAGAAAAGATAGCCAACTTGACTGCCGACCAAGCCAAACAACAATTGATTGATGCTATCAAAGGCGAAGCCGAAACTCGTGCATCTGGTTTTATTAAGCAGACAATCGAAGAAGCAAAATTGACCGCTACGAAAGAATCTAAGAAGATTATCATCGAAACGATTCAGCGTACGGCTGCCGAACAAGCCATCGAAAACTGCGTTTCAGTATTCAATATCGAAGGCGACGAAATTAAAGGGAAGGTTATTGGCCGTGAAGGACGTAATATTCGTGCATTAGAAGCCGCAACAGGTGTGGAAGTGATCGTTGATGATACGCCAGAAGCAATCGTTATTTCGAGTTTCGACCCAGTTCGTCGTGAAATTGCTCGTTTGTCATTACACCGTTTGGTACAAGATGGACGTATCCACCCTGCTCGTATCGAAGAAGTTGTGGCAAAAACTAAGAAAGACATCGAAAACGAAATCAATGAAATTGGTGAGCGTACTGTAATTGATTTGGGCGTACACGGTTTACACCCCGAATTAATTAGAATGATTGGTAGAATGCGTTTCCGCTCATCTTATGGACAAAACCTACTCCAACACTCTCGTGAAGTGGCTAAGATGTGTGCCACTATGGCCTCAGAACTTGGCTTGAATGCAAAATTAGCCAAACGTGCAGGATTACTACACGATATCGGTAAAGTATGGCACGAAGAGCAAGAATTGCCACACGCACTCTTGGGAATGGAATTGGCTAAGAAATACAAAGAGCACCCAGAAGTTATCAATGCCATTGGTGCTCACCACGATGAAATCGAAATGACTTCTATGATTTCACCAATCATTCAAATCTGTGACTCTATCTCAGGTTCTCGCCCAGGAGCCAGACGTGAAATGATGGAATCATACGTGCAGCGTCTCCGTGATTTGGAAGCCTTAGCTCTTAGTTATAATGGGGTAGAGAAGTGTTACGCTATTCAAGCAGGTCGTGAATTACGAGTAATTGTTGACTCTGAAAATGTAACGGATGAGATTGCAAGCAAATTATCATTTGATATTTCGCAGAAAATTGAAAAAGAAATGCAATACCCAGGCCAAATCAAAGTAACTGTTATCCGTGAAATGAGAAGCGTGGCTTATGCAAAATAAATTGAATTAAAATTCAGAAGGCGATGCAGTGATGTATCGCCTTTTTTATTAGAAAATAATCGAAAATTTAGTACCTACTCCAACCTGAGAAGTTACCTTGATTTTGCCACTGTGCATTTTTATGATTCTATCAACCAATGATAACCCAATGCCATAACCTTTCGTTTCTGATATTTTAGAAGAGCGATAAAAAGGCTGAAAAATATACTCAATATCTTGTGCTTCGATTCCAATTCCTTTGTCTTCAATATGAATCACTTTATAAAAATCGGTGGCTGATAAGTTGATTAAAGCTTGATTATCAGACGAAAATTTGCAAGCATTCTGCACCAAATTAATGAAAGCGATTTTTAGTAATGAACTATTCCCTACTATACAAAGGTGTTCGGGTTCTTCGGGTAGAGCATCAAAAGCTATTTCAATTTTATAATTAGGATTATTTTTCAAAACAAACGCTTTAGTATCAAACAACAATTCATCAAGCCTCACAGATTCGGCCAGTAGTTCATTATTATCAGCTGTGATTCTTGACAGTTTCAACAGATTTTGGGTAAGTTTTACTAAATCTGTGATGTCTTCTAAGGCGGAGAAAATTGTAGTTTGGTATTCGGTAGGTTTGCGTTCTTTCAATAAACTTACTTCTAACTGAGAACTTATTCTTGTGAGCGGATTTTGTAGCTCGTGTGAAACATTCCCAATAAACATTTTCTGTAATCCCAACCCCTCTTCTACTCTATCTAATAATTGATTAATTGTAATCGTAAGATTATTTATTTCATCTTTATTCTGACTATATTCAAGTCTTTTATTGAGGTTTTTCGGAAAAATATTATTCAGTTCAGTTCCAATTTTTTCAATCGGTTCGAGCGTTTTTTTTGCATAAAACCAGCCAATGAGTCCAATAAAAATGATTGAGAAAGTCCATAGCCCAATCATCATCCACCGCATTTGTTGAAGAAATTCATCGGCATATTGATTTTTTGCCATTGCAATCACAATATACCGCTTATAAGCTCTTTCATACAAAATTCCTACTCCGTCAAAACCATTTTCTACGAATTCAATCCTCCTCTTTTCTTTTATTTCATTCAAAATTGTTGATTCGATGGCTTTCACCTGAGTGGCATTAGAGACAAAAACGACTCTATTGAAATTATCGTAAACTATGATTTCTTCAGCAGTAATCTGGTCTTTTCTATTTTTCAGCAAACTTTCTAAAAAAGCAATATCTTTTCTACTCTCGATGGCCTGACTCAGCCAACCAACAACCGTTTCTGCTCTATTATTAAGCCGCCGATAAAAGTTTTTGTTGAGAAAAAAAGAAGTAAAAATATATACCGAAAACATCGTAATACTAAGAATAGCCATTACAACAATCAGAAACCTAAGTGTTATTTCTTGTCTTAATTTCATTCTTCTTTCAATACATAGCCCATTCCAAAAACCGTATGAATCAATTTTTTATCAAAATTTTTATCAATTTTCTTTCTTAAATAGTTAATATAAACTTCAATATAATTCGTGCCTTTATCGAAATTCACATCCCACACATTTTCGGCAATCTGATTTTTAGAAAGCACTCGCCCTTGATTACGCAAAAAGTATTCTAACAGTCGAAACTCCAATGCCGTCAATTCAATATCCTGCCCAGCACGAGTAATTCTTTTCGTATCCAGATTTACTTCGAGGTTAGCAAATTTCAAAATGTCATTTGTTATCAAAGTTTCCGTACCTCGTTTAGTCAAAGCTCTTACTCTGGCTAAAAGCTCGGCAAACTGAAATGGTTTTACTAAATATTGGTCTGCTCCAGCATCAAAACCCGAAATTTTATCTTCGCTTTCCCCTAAGGCTGATAATAATAAAATAGGTGTCTGAATACCATGTTGTCGAAGTTCTTGTACGAGCATCCAACCATTCAAACCTGGCATAATAATATCGGTTATGATACAATTATAAGAGTTTCGCATAGCAAGCTGCTTGGCAATCAGACCATCATAAGCAATATCAACTTCGTAAAAATGCTCCATAAGCCCTTGTTGAATTGCTTGTAGCGTTTTTAATTCATCCTCAACGACTAAAATCTTCATCCGATATTCTTAATAGTTTACCCAAAAGTAAATAGCATTTTTACATAAAAAAAACATCTAATAAATTTCTAATTTTTGTTTAAGGAATATCTAAGTATTGAGGCTGACCTTTGATGTAGTACAAAGTTGAAAATGGTCTATTCGATTTCAATTTGGTATTTAAATTTAGTATTTATACGATGAACGGTTTATTTGACTTTTCATTTGCCTTAGAACCCCAGCTCATCGTTGGGGTATTCTTTTCTCTCCATTCAAACTGGCTCTAATTAAATTCTAATTATTTTCAAAGTAGTCTCTAAATAGTCTGACTGAACTTTGCAGTATCAAATTATTTCTCACCAAACCCTTAAAGTTATGTTCAGAGAAATTGAAAATATTTTATTCCCAACCGATTTTTCGGAGAATGCATCCAATGCTCTACGTGTAGCAGTTTCAGTTGCCAAATTGCACAATTCACATTTACATTTGCTTCATGTCACAATTCCGCAATATGTATCAATGATTGGTGAAATTCCATTCGGAACAACCTATGATGCTTGGACTGACCTTGAAAAAATAAACAAGCAAAATCTTGAGGATTTAGCCAAATCACTCCGAAAAAAACACCGAATTTCAATAACCATTCATACTAAAATAGGGTATGTAGCCGATACGATTGAAAAAACAACGCATCAGCAAGATATTGACCTTATCATAATGGGTACGCACGGTTCTTCATTATTCAAAGATTTATTGATAGGAAGTAATACCTATCAAACCATTAAAAACGCTGTTTGTCCAGTGCTTACAATTCCTGCTGAGTTTAAAACAAATGAGTTCTTTAATGTGCTTTTTCCCGTCCGTAATGTGGCTGGAGTAGATGAAAAATATCATGCAATCTCTCATCTTTTACGCTCAAAGAGATCAAAAATTGAATTACTCGGTGTAATAAATTTTTATGATATTGAATCTTTTGATGCAGTTTCAGCTAAAGCAAACGAGTTAATTATTCAAATGGAGGGTAGAGGAATCGAAACCAGTTATCGGAATGTGTACTGTAATCATATTGCAGATTTCATTTTAGAGTATGCTCACTTCAATCAATCGGATTTACTGGTCATCAATGTCAATATTGATTCAGATTGGAAACAGCATTTTTTGGGTACTTACGCCCAAAAGATCGTCAAAAATGCTAAATGCCCTGTGCTAAGTATCAAACCTCAAACTGTGTCGAATGCCACTGACTCTCAGGAAGTTGAGCAAGTTAATCCAATTTATCCCTATGAATTTATACTTCCACCGATTGTGAACATTTAATCTAATTTTAAAATAGCCATTATGATAACCGTAATAATTCCCGCACTCAATGAAGAGAAAACAGTTGGTTTCGTGATTGAAACTGCAAAAAAATCGGCGAATGTCTCCGAAATAATTGTGGTTGATGATAAATCAGAAGACCAGACAGTTGATATTGCAAAAAAACATGGTTGTAAGGTAATTACAAGTACAAAACTTGGAAAAGGGACTTCGATGAAAGATGGTGTGATGGTTGCAAAGAACGAAATCATTGCCTTTTTAGACGCTGATATTACTACTTATTGTGCCAATATCATTGATTTATTGACCTTACCCATTATCAACAATCAAGCAGACTTCGTTAAATCTTATTTCACACGCCAAGCAGGTAGAGTAACTGAACTTGTAGCAAAGCCCTTACTATCAATACTTTACCCAAACTTTCCAGCCTTTAAGCAGCCTCTAAGCGGAATGATTGCTGGAAAAAAAGAACATTTCTCTAAGATTGATTTTGAAGATGGTTACGGTGTTGATATTGGGATTTTACTCGACATGTTTCAGATGAATGTAAAAATTGATGAAGTAAATATCGGGCATATAGAAAACCGCATGCAAAGCGTAGAAGCCCTTGGGCGGATGTCACGCCAAGTAGCTTCGGTGATTCTGAAGAAGTCGAAAAACATGGGATTTCAAGACCTAAAAACCTACGAACACATTCAGGTTATACGTGAGCAAATGGATTTTGCTCTGAGCGAAAATCTAAGGAAATTGAAAAAAATTGCCATTCTGGATATGGATAATACAATTACAAGGGGAAGTTTTATCCGTACAGCCGCCCTTGCTTTCGACTTTAATGAACAATTACAGGAAATTGGACGAACGCAAACCAACCCGATGCTTCGTACGAAACAAATCGCAAAATTATTGAGAGGAAAATCTCTAAAAGAGCTACTTGATGTAGCCGATTCGATAAAAATCACACCCAATGCCTTTGCTTTGGTCGAAAATCTTAAGCAAAGCGGATATATCGTTGGAATCATTTCTGATAGCTATGACTGTATCACCAATCACCTGAAAAATAAGCTGGGGGTGGATTTCAGCCTTGCCAACGAGCTTGAATTCTCGAGAAGCCATGCAACTGGCGAAGTAAAAATTCCTTCTTTTTTTCTACCGCATCAGCACAGTATCTGTAAACATGATTACTGTAAAAGTCATGCACTGGCTCATATTTGTGAACATTATAACATTTCGCTCACTGATACAATGATGATTGGAGATGGCGAAAATGACATCTGCCTAACCGATAAAGCAAGTGTAGGAATATCTTTTTGCTCGACTGATAAAAGACTCGACCGAGTAGCCGATTATGTAATTAAAAGGCCTGATTTTCAAGAAGTTATCAATTATTTATTTTAATAGAAAAGCATGAATATTACAATTCAAACACCACAATTTACAGCAAGCGAACGTCTCAATAATTTTGTAAAAGAGAAAATAAATCAATTAAGCAATCATCAATCCAATATAATAGGAGTAAAAGTTGTGCTACGTACTGGTGCAAAACACGACATCAGCAATCAATGGTGCGAGATAGTAGTGACTCTCCCAGCCGAAAATAAATTTATAAAGAAACATAGCCTTTCATTTGAAGAAAGTATCACCAGAGCCGTATCATCAATGGAAAGAAAACTCAAGCGAAAACAAGAACAATATATTTATTAGAAACATATTGAGTCTATTAGAGCTTTACTTCTATTGAAAAATAGCTCATTATCAAAACATTAAGAAATATGATTAAAATGAATTTTCAGGAAATACTAAACTATTCAATTATCAAAATTGGTTCGTTCGATTTTAGAGTTTCTTCAATTCTTGGCATTTTCCTACTGATAATTTTTGCAATAATTGCTCTTTATTTAGTAAAAAGAACGATATATCGCACCAAAAAAATTGAAGAAGGTAAGAAATATTCACTCTATAATCTTTTCAAATACATCATTATAACTTTTGCCATAGCAAATGGATTACAAGTTGTTGGACTTGATATTTCGGTGATTTTAGCGGGTTCGGCAGCCCTTTTAGTTGGTTTAGGTATTGGTTTGCAGACTCTTTTCAAAGATTTTGTTTCGGGAATTATCTTATTAATTGATGCTTCAATAAAAGTTGGTGATGTGATTGTTGTCAACGATTTGGTTTGCCAGATTAAAGAAATTAAGCTTCGTACAACTACCGCAATCACTCGTGACGATAAATATATTATTCTTCCCAATTCAATGCTCACGTCAAGCCAGATTCAAAATTGGACTCACTTGAGCGATACCTCAAGGTTTGAAGTACAGGCAAATATTGACTACCAAACTGATATAAGGGAGGTCAGAGAAATACTGCTAAATTTAGTAAGCAAAAATCCATCAGTTCTAACAAAACCCAAACCCTTTGTGAGGTTCACCGAATTTGGTGAATCTACGATGTCATTTTCTGTTTTTTTCTGGACAAAAGATTTATTCAAAGTAGAAAATATATGCAGTGAAATACGATTCAGTATTTTTGAAAAATTCAATAAACACAAAATAAAAATACCATTTACACAGGAAGAAATAGCTATAAATGGACACCAAAAAGTGATTTAAAACCTCAATAAATAGTCTAAGGCCAATAAAAGACAAGTCCACAAAAAGGTAATGGGTTTATATACAACTATGCAAGAAATTGTCGATTATATCAACCTTTTCACTAACTGAGCAATAAAAAACTTTTTTTCAAAAACTCTTGGTGATTTCAGAATCTCTACTAAATTTGGAATGTAAACAATTTCAAAAATACTATGGATAAATTATCTGAAACTTGGATGGTAGATGGTGTGATTGATTTTGAGGCAAAAAAATACACACTTCTGGCATATTTACAAAAAGTGAAACAATGCTTCGACAACACTAAAGTCTATCCTCAACTCTCCGATTTATTTTTTCATCACAACAATTTAGTTTCATTCAAAAATAACAAAAACTATCTGAAAGACCATTTCCCTAAAAAACTTTCTGGTATTCAGATTGAAAACTTAGAGTTGATTTATGAAGAAATGATTGCGGATAATAATCTTATGCAAGAAATTGAAGAGATTATTCATTATGCCAGTCAGCGATTCCAAAATGCGATTTCGGTTGGAAGCGAGATTTATGATTTTGTTGAAAGTAAACTCTCCATTAGTCCAGTTGGCATTATACCGCTCAAACTTGATGAAGGATATTTTTTCTTATGTAATGGACAAAAACGTAGTACAAGAGTATATTCCTACCGCCTAACACTATTTGAGCGACACAGCGAAAAATACCGTTCGTTAAGTACAACTTTTATTTCAGAATGGGAACGCAATTTTGTTAATAGCTACGAAAATATTAAGATAAATCTGATAAAACAACAGAAAAGCTTACCAAACCCTGCTGTATATTCTATCGAAACCGAGTTATCTTTTCCGTTGGAAGAAACACTCTTACCAATCGCCAAACGAACCTTAGTACAGCATATTAGCAAATAAATCAATAAAAAATGCCTCTCGGTCTCGAGAGGCATTTTATTTATGCTTGATAGCTAACTTATAGCTTACGTTTTACTTCTTTCACTTCAAAGCTTTCGAGTGTATCACCAATTTCGATGTCGTTGAAGCCTTTTAAGCTCAAACCACATTCAAAACCGTATTTCACTTCGTTTACATCATCTTTGAAACGTTTCAACTGCTGAATCTCACCTTCGTGTAGAACAATTCCTTCACGAACTAATCTAACTTTATTGTTACGTTTGAAATTACCATCCGTTACATAACAACCAGCAATTGTACCAACTTTACTAATTTTGAATACTTCACGAACTTCGATAGTACCCACAACAGTTTCTTCTACTTTCGGCGCTAACAAGCCTTCCATCGCATCACGAATTTCATTGATGGCATCGTAGATGATAGAATACAATCTGATTTCGATTTCTTCATTATCTGCAATTTTACGTGCGTTATTCGATGGTCTAACTTGGAAACCAATCACAATGGCATCGGCAGTTGACGCCAACAATACATCTGATTCAGAAATTTGTCCAACTCCTTTGTGAATAATTGCTACTTGAACTTCTTCGGTAGAAAGTTTCAATAATGAGTCAGAGAGGGCTTCTACCGAACCATCCACGTCACCTTTTACGATAACATTCAATTGGTGGAAGTTTCCAATGGCTTTACGGCGACCAATTTCTTCGAGTGTAATATGTTTTTTAGCACGGATACTTTGTTCACGATTGATTTGCTCACGTTTGTTTGCAATATCACGTGCTTCACGCTCCGAATCCATTACATTAAATCTATCACCCGCTTGTGGAGCTCCTGGCAAACCAAGCACCTGAACAGGGGTTGAAGGCCCAGCAGCCTTAATTCTGGCACCAGTTGCATCTACCATCGCTTTTACACGACCAAAATACTGACCAGCCAAAATAACGTCACCAACTTTCAATGTACCATTTTGTACAAGGACAGTTGTCACATATCCACGTCCTTTATCAAGAGAAGCCTCAACAACTGAACCAACCGAAGTACGATTAGCATTAGCTTTTAAGTCAAGTAATTCGGCTTCGAGTAATACTTTATCAAGTAACTCGTTGATACCCAATCCTTTCTTAGCAGAAATTTCTTGTTCTTGGTATTTACCACCCCAACTTTCAACTAAGATGTTTTCTTTCGATAAATCCTCACGGATTTTCTCAGGGTTTGCCCCTGGCTTATCAATTTTATTAATCGCAAATACAATCGGAACACCCGCATTTTTAGCGTGATTAATAGCTTCACGTGTTTGAGGCATCACACTATCATCGGCAGCAACTACAACGATTACAACGTCAGTAATTTTTGCCCCCCTTGCACGCATGGCCGTAAAGGCTTCGTGACCAGGAGTATCAAGGAATGCAATTTTCTTACCTTTATTTGGGCCTTCGTTAATTTCAACGTCATAAGCACCGATGTGCTGCGTGATACCACCCGCTTCACCTGATGCAACCTTCGTTCGGCGGATATAATCAAGTAAGGACGTTTTACCGTGGTCAACGTGACCCATGATTGTAACGATTGGAGCTCTCGGAGATAAATCTTCTTCAGCATCTTCTTTTTCAATCGTATCAACTTTTACTTCCTCTTCGGCTGTAATAAACTGAACATCAAAGTCGAAATCAAGAGCAAGCATTTGAATTGCTTCAGCATCAAGGCGTTGATTGATGGATACAAACATACCCATTTTCATTGCCGCCGAAATTACTTCAGTTACCGATACATCCATCAATGATGCTAATTCGGCTGCCGAAATAAACTCGGTTACTTTCAATGTGCTGCTTTCTTCTTGTTCTTGCAATACACGTTGTTCTTCTTGGTCTGCACGTGACCTACGCTTATCTTTTCTATATTTTGCTCCGAAGTCAGGGCCTTTGGTTTGCATACGAGCCATCGTTTGTTTGATTTGCTCTTTTACTTGAACCTGAGAAACCTCTTCTTTGCGTTCTTTTTTCTTCTTAGGGTCACCACCTTTTTTGGCAGTTGTATTATTATTGGTGTTGGCAGTTGTACCTGTTGCTGCTGGTGCCTTTGGTTTTGGCGTTGTAGCAGCATCAGCTCCCGTCACTTTTTCACCACGTTTTACACGTTTACGCTTACGCTTACGTTTATCTCTATCTTCAGCAACGGTTGACTTTTTCTCAACAGGGAGCTCTATTCTACCCAAAACTTTCAAGCCTTGAAGTTTCTCTCCTCTTGCTTGAATCAATTCTGGTTCGATTATCTCTTCTATCTCTATTTCTGGTACGACCACTGGCTTAACAGGGGCTGGAGCAGGCGGCGTCGCCAAATTACCTGCCTTATGAGGTGGGCGTTGATCGGCCTTGTACGGTTGACGAGGATCAAGACGCTCAGTTGGCTGTTGTCGTTGCTGACCTCCTTGTTGACGAGGAGGATAATCCTGACGATTTTGTTGTTGAGGTTTTGGCTCAGTTTTAATTGGCTCTGGCTTTGGTGGCTCAGGTTTTGCAGCTTCTACAACCTTAGGAGCTTCCACTACTGGAGCAACTACTGGTTGTGGTGCTGGTGGCTGGGGCTCAACTACTTTTGGAGCTTCAATCACTACTGGTTTTGGCTCAACTACCACTTCAACCTTAGGTTCAACTTTTACCTCAACTGGTTTCTCAACCACTTCTGGTTTAGCTGGCTCAACTACAGGCTCTTTCACTGGTTCAGCAACCACTACTGGTGGAACAGGGGCTGGTGCTGGAACTGGTGGTGGAGTTGGCTTTTTATCCAAATCAATTTTACCCAAGATTGTAAGACCTTGCGTTTTGCTTTCGGCACGAATCACTTCGGGCTCAGCAGGTTTGGCAGGTTCAGCCTCTCTCTTTTCTTCTATTTTAGCTTGTTGGCGGAAATATAAAATATCAGAATTACCAGCCGAAGTAGTTTTTACCTCTTCCACTGGTTTAGGCGAACCTCCATCTTCAAGCAAAGAATTATTGTTATATTCTTTTGAAAGAATAGTCAATAACTCAAAGTTGAGTTTGGCATTTGGATTATTCTCAATACGATGTCCTTTCCCAGCAAGTTTTTCAACGATAGTTACAATACCAACGTTGAGTTTCTTTGCCGCAAGGCTGAGTCGCATTTCTTTTTGTTCTGTCATAAAATGATTTAAAAATCTGTTTTGTTATCCTTTGCGGGATTAATTACTCTTTTTCCAAAGTCCAAAACCTTCGGAGAATTTCTCTATTTGTGATTTTGAATTCAATACTACAAATGTAAACCATATATTCTTGACTATCAAGAATATATGGTTTATAGTTGCTTATTTCGTTTTAAATCACAGATTTGTATTCGATTTATTCAAATTCTCGACTCAAAATTCCTAAAACTTCGTCGATTGTCTCTTCTTCTAACTCTGTACGACGGGCAATATCTTCTTTTGAGATAGCCAATACAGATTTTGCAGTGTCGAGACCAATCTTACGGAATTCGTCGAGTACCCAATCTTCGATTTCATCAGCAAATTCTGATAAATCTACGTCCTCTTCGTCTTCTTCTCCTTCGATGTCACGGAATACGTCAAGTTCCATCGAAACGAGTTTTCCAGCCAACTTAATATTCATACCGCCTTTACCAATAGCCAACGACACTTGGTCTGGTTTTAGGTAAACGGCCACACGCTTGCGTTCGTTGTCAACCTGAATATTGCTAATTTTAGCAGGGCTTAAAGCTCTCGAAATCAACAAGTTAAGATTATCAGTCCACTGAATAACGTCAATATTTTCGTTTTCTAATTCTCTTACAATTGTATGAATTCTTGAACCTTTCATACCTACACAAGCTCCTACTGGGTCAATACGGTCGTCATAAGACTCTACGGCAACTTTAGCTCTTTCGCCTGGTTCACGTACAATTTTACGTACCGAAATCAAACCGTCCAAGATTTCAGGAATTTCTTGCTCAAATAAACGCTCAAGGAATACTGGTGAAGTACGAGAAAGCGTAATGCGAGGAGTTCCGTTATTCATTTCAACTTTATGAACTACTGCTTTGATACTTGTCCCTTTTCTTGGTCTATCTTTTGGTATTTGCTCGGTTTTTGGAAGCACCAATTCGTTGCTTTCACTATCCAGACATACTAATTCTTTCCCGAGAATCTGATAAACTTCTACGATGATAAGCTCACCAACCAAATCTTTGTATTTAATGTAGAGCATTTCTTTCTCTAAATCTTTGATTTTCTGAATCAAAGTTTGACGAGCAGTTTGTACTACACGACGACCAAAATCTTCAAGCTTAACTTCGTCGGCTACTTCTTCACCGATTTCAAAGTCAGGCTGAATTTTTTGGGCTTCTGA
Source organism: Emticicia sp. MM (assembly GCF_001649495.1). Taxonomy (NCBI): domain Bacteria; kingdom Pseudomonadati; phylum Bacteroidota; class Cytophagia; order Cytophagales; family Leadbetterellaceae; genus Emticicia; species Emticicia sp. MM. Next base: position 13,706 of record NZ_LXHX01000028.1, read on the forward strand.
AAGCATGATTTTGTCAGTATCCCAAATATCTTCGGAGTTATCATCAACGATTTCTCTCGTACGCCACATTTCTAAGTCACCGCTATCGGCATTAATGATAACGTCAAAATTATGGTCTGAACCAAATTTCTTACGAATCATTGTTCTGAAAACATCTTCCAAAACCTTAATCATGGTTGGGCGGTCGATGTTTTTCTCACGAGCAAATTCTGAGAACGATGCTATTAATTCTCCACTATGCATAGCTTAGTATTCAATTAAGAATTAAGAATGTAGAATGATTTACAAAATCAAATTAAACACCTTAATTTTTGTTCAAAATATTTTTAGTTACTAATATTATTTGAAAGAGATAATTACTTCTGATTCTTTGATATTGCTGAACGGAATTACAACTGGCACAATCTCTTCGCTTTTCTTACGCTTTTTCTCTTCGATGATTGTAATTTGTTCGGCTTCAACACTTTCTAAACTTCCTTTTAGCTCAGAACCATCTTTTTGAATAACTTTAAGACTACGGCCAATATTTTTACGATACATTCTCTCAGATTTCAGCGGAAAATCTACACCTGGTGAAGAGACTTCGAGTGTATATTTTTCGGGCATCATTTCGTCAATATCTGTCCCGAGTTGGCGACTGATGGCTGTACATTCATCAATTTTGATACCTTCATCGGAGTCGAGCAGAATCGTAACTTTACTGTGCACTTTCGACAACGATACTTTGATATCAACTATAAAAAATTTATCATTTTCGAGTAATGGCTCTAAAAGTTGCTCGATTTTCTGTTTTACTTCGTTATTGGTATTCATAATTAATGGTTACTGGCAAACTGCGGTGCCGCCCGTGCGGTTACCTTATATTACTTATATATTCAAATATTGGTAAGTAAATGGAGCTAAAACAGCTTATTTTGATTACAAATATTTAATTATGGTATGAATTTACAAGCAAAAAAGGAGGGCTTCGCTCCTCCTTTTTCACAATTCTGATGCAAATATAGATATTTTTTCGATATTTTGCAAATTTTCATACAGAATAAGCTGGTAATGAAGAAACTATTATTCAAAACTACGAAATTTTTTCTTCGATAACTCATAAGCAATGATGGCTGGTACATAAAATGTAATATCAGCAGCAAATTTTGCAATAATAACGCCCAATGAAATATCGTCAACCCAAATAGGTAAATAGTACATAAGTGTAGGACGAACGAACAGACTATCAAAAAACTCAGCAATACCAAACTCAACAAACAAAGCTCGGATGTTATGTCCAAAAGTTTTGAATGTATATGGTCTATTATTGAGCTTTAACTCTTTACTTGTGCTGTAAACATCGCTCAAAAGAATTGTTCCGAAGTAGCCAATATTCCCAACCCATGTTCCAACTAAAGCTGTTGTAAGATTACTGTTGGTTAATTTATAAGTCAGAACGGATGAAACAAGCGTCACGACAATCGAAATTATTTCGGCTGGTAAGTAGCGTTTTATCCATTCTTTTGCTTTATTTTTCACAAATTTCTTGTATTTTGAACATACAAATTTCTACCTTTTTAGGCTTTAAAACGAACAAAAAACTGGAAATATCCGCTTTTTTATCAAATATGTTTCAGAAAGTCGAGTTTAGGTAGTAATTTTAGGCATAAATGCCACTCCTCAACCCAATAATGCAGTTGATAAAAGAAATATTTAAACGCTTTTTGTTCTTCCTGAATATATTGCTTGCAGTCTATACTTTATTGGTATATCAGTTGAGCTATTCGGTTAGTGTAAAACATTGGTTGGCGGGTTTTTTGATGATGTCGATGCCATTTGTTTTGGTAGCTAACGGCATTTTTTTATTGATTTGGCTGATACGACTCTCTCCACGAGCATTAATGTCTTTTGCATTATTAATCATTGGATATCCTTTTATCTTACGCACCATCACATGGCACAATATTGATAGTCGAGACTCTCGAAGTGGTTTTAGTGTGATGAGCTATAATATCATGTGGTGCGACGCTTTTACTTATATTCACGAACACGATACAACAAATGCCATTAATTTAGTAAAAAAAGCAGTTGATATCGATGCTGATATTAAATGTATACAAGAACTATACAATTGGGACGATTTTCCTCAATTCAGTACAATCAAAAAATTTAGAGGCACCCACAAATATTATACTTATGTTCACTCAACACCTGGCAATGATCGAGGACAAGGTGACATTGGATTAGCGATTTTCTCTAAATTCCCGATTATTAGAAAACAAGAAAAACATTGGTCAATCAATCATAATGGTTTACTTTCTGCCGATATTATCATAAAAAAAGATACTATTCGGGTCATAAATGTACAACTACGCTCAATGGGGGTACGTGTACAGAGGGTGATTGAAGCAAAAGAAGACAAAGAACTCGCAAAAAAAGAAGCCAAAACAATTTATCATCAACTCAAAGGGGGCTTTGAAGATAGAGCTATTCAGGTTAAAGAATTAGAAAAATGGATTGAAGAGAGTCCATACCCAGTGATGGTCTGTGGAGATTTGAACGAATTACCGTATGGTTTCGCTTATGGTAAAATAAGAAAATATTTAAGAAATAGTTTTGAAGATGCAGGACGGGGTTTTGGTTTTACGTATCATAGAAAACCTGGTTTTCTGAGAATTGACAACTTATTTTATGATGAAAAGAAACTCGAAGTGAAACGATTCAAAACTTTTTCAGAAACACCCTATTCTGACCACTACCCAATTTGGGGAGAATATATTTTGAAGTAAATTTGGGTAAACTCTTATCAATATCTTTTGCTGTACATGGAAAAAATTTATCAGATTGCATTATCAAATGTTGAAGGTGTTGGAAGCGTATTTTTCCGACAATTAATTAGCTATTGTGGTTCAGCAGAACATGTTTTCAAAGCAAAAACTGATAAATTACTGAAAATTTCGGGCGTTGGTCGAGTTGTAATTGAAGGCTTAAAGAAGAAAGATTTACTCTCAGATGCCGAAAAAACCTTAAAAGACGCCGAAAAACTGGGGGTTCAACTTTTCTTTTCTACCGATAAAAATTATCCATCACGCCTAAAACCTCTTTATGATGCTCCTGCTGTTTTATATTATAGAGGAACTGCAAGCTTAGACCATTTTCGTTCGATTGGAATTGTTGGCACTCGTCAAGCTACAGATTATGGAAAAAAAGTAACCGAAAGTATTGTCGAGCAGTCAAAAAACTATAACCCCCTGATTGTGAGCGGATTGGCTTATGGAATTGATATTACTGCACATAAAGCTGCAATTGATTTTGGTTTACCTACAATTGCAGTAATGGCCAGTGGAATCGATGTAATTTATCCTTCTCAACACGAAAAATATATAGAACAAATCATAACAAATGGTGGTATTATTTCCGAACATTCCTTTGGCAAACAACCAATCAGAAATATGTTTTTGGCCCGTAATCGAATCATTGCGGGACTAAGTGATGCCTCAATTGTAGTTGAGTCTGCTGCCAAAGGTGGAGCAATGGTAACAGCCGAGTTCGCCAATAATTATCATCGAGAAGTTTTTGCAGTTCCAGGTACGTTGGCCAATAAAGTGTCAGAAGGCTGTAATAAACTTATTCAGAAAAATAAAGCGAGTATCTACACTCAGATAAATGACCTCGTTGAAGCTCTTAATTGGGACTTAGACGAAAATCCTGATAATATAAAATTCAAGAAAAACGATGTTGATTTAAGCATCTTTACCGACGAGGAAGCTCAAGTGATTTCGCATCTACGTACTCACGGCGAAATGCAGATTGATGAACTCAGTTGGCAAACACAAGTACCACTCAACCGATTGGCTTCGCTCCTACTCAATCTCGAATTTCAAGGCATCATCAAGGCTATGCCTGGGAAAAAATTTGGCTTAAAGTAATGTTAAATTTCATTTCTTACAAAACGTTTTATCCTCAAACTGCGTTTATATGACTGTAATCATTGTTTATTATCAGTCAATTAGCTATCAAAGTGAAATCTCGTCTAAAACTTATTTTTGTATTTCTGACTCTTAGTGTAGTATTCGTTTCGTGCTTTAGTCGTTGGATTTTGACCGAAAAGGAGTTAAAAGCTCATTATGCCAATCGGATTTCAAAACCCTTATTTCACATCATAGAAAATGATTCTATAAAACTTCATTACGTAACTTTTGGTGTTGAAACCGCTCAACCTGTATTATTTGTTCATGGAGCTCCAGGTTCGTGGGATGGTTATCTGAATTTACTGGACGATAGTTTGCTTCAAAACAATTTTCATCTTATTTCAGTTGACCGCCCTGGTTACGGAAAATCTCAGAAACGCCCTAAAAAGAAAGTTTATAGCTTAGAAGAACAAGCAAAAAGTATCATTTTGGCTTTAAAAAGTAATCATTCAAACAAAAAAGCAATTGTAATCGGACGTTCGTATGGTGCCCCAGTAGCAGCAAAACTGGCGGCAATGTACCCCGATAAAATCGAAAAAATTGTATTACTTTCACCAGCAATAGACCCAGATACTGAAAAATTCTGGTGGTTTTCTAAATTTGGAAAAGTTTTCTTGGTTCGTTGGTTTCTTCCAGAACGCATGAACACTGCCACTGATGAAAAATACGCACACATAAAAGAGTTAAAAATACTTAAAAATGATTGGCAAAAAATTAATTCGGAGGTTACTGTGATGGCTGGTGGAAAAGATTGGATTGTTGACACAACAAATTTTTCGTTCGCAAAAAAGATGCTTATCGGAAAAAATGCTAAATTTATATTTATTCCCGAATCAGGGCACTTGATTTCAAGTTCAAGACCCGATTTGGTGAAAAAAGAAATATTTAAGTAGTCAACAGACGATAGTCGATGGTCAACAGTTATTTGCTGTAAACTATTGACTGCGGACCTTTGACTAAAAAACTAACCATTAACCAATCTTCTTCAACATCATGAAGCAACTCTTTATTTTATGCTCTCTCGTTAGTGTGAGTATTTTTGCCCAATCGCCCAAAGATAAAATGCTCGAAAGTATCGGTAAAAAAGAAATGTATTATGGCGGAATTGCCAAACAAATCTGGAATTATGCCGAAGTGGGCTATCAAGAAACTAAAAGTTCGGCACTTTTGCAGGAAACTCTTAGTAAAGAAGGTTTCAAAATCGAAAAAGGTGTCGCAGGAATTCCTACAGCATTTACGGCAACTTTTGGTGAAGGTAAACCAATCATTGGAATCTTGGGGGAGTTTGATGCACTTCCAGGCTTGTCTCAAGATTCGACGGCTGATCAAAAAACAGTTGGCGGAATCGCTGGCCATGCTTGCGGGCACCATTTATTCGGCACAGCATCGGCAGCCGCAGCAATTGCAGTAAAAGAATACATGAAGGCAAATAATATCAAAGGAACGATTCGTTTTTACGGAACACCTGCCGAAGAAGGTGGATCGGGAAAAGTTTATATGGTTCGTGAAGGACTTTTCAACGATGTTGACGCCGTAGTTCATTGGCACCCAGGTTCATCGAATAGTGCAAGTTTTGGCACTTCATTGGCAAATAAATCTGGTAAATTCCGTTTTTATGGTGTTTCAGCTCATGCAGCGGCTTCACCCGAAAAAGGTCGTTCGGCTCTTGATGGTGTTGAGGCAATGGACAATATGGTAAATATGCTTCGTGAGCACGTACCTTCTGATACTCGTATTCACTACGTAATTACTAATGGCGGAAAAGCACCAAATGTTGTACCTGATTTTGCTGAAGTTTATTATTACGCTCGTAGTCCACGTAGAACCGATGTGATGGATGTCTGGTCGAGAATCGAAAATGCGGCCAAAGGTGCAGCCATGGGAACTGGCACTCGTGTGGATTGGGAATTGACAGGCGGAACGTATGAATTATTACCCAACGAAACATTGGCAAAAGTTATGCACGCAAATTTAACGAAAGTAGGCGGTTTTAATTATACAGCCGAAGAAAAAGCATTTGCCGAAAAAATTGGTAAAAGTTTGGGTATTGAAAATGTAAAATTTGAAGATGCGACAGGTGTAAAGCCTTTGACTGCCGAAAAAGGTGGCGGCGGCTCAACTGACGTTGGTGATGTAAGTTGGACTGTTCCGACGGTTGGATTGACAACGGCCACTTGGGTTCCTGGCACGCCTGCTCATAGCTGGCAAGCGGTTGCGGCTGGCGGTATGAGTATCGGAAGAAAGGGAATGGTAAATGCGGCAAAAACAATGGCTTTGACTGTGACTGACCTATTTGAAAGTCCGCAAACATTGAAAGATGCAAAGACAGAGTTTGAAAAAGCTCGTGGTACGAAGGAATTCAAATACCAAGCAATGGTTGGCGATAGAAAACCAGCGTTGGATTATAGAAAGTAATACACCGAACCATTTAAAAATTGCAGATTAAGGAGTGATAATTGAAGATTTTTGAATTTTTCAAATTATAAAAAATTCTTCAATTTGTAATCGTCAATCGCTAATCTACAATATGAGTAAAGAACTTTTAGCATGAAGGCTATACCAATTAACCGAACTTGTTTCTAAAAGGAGATATAAGATATCGTGATAGAATTGAAAATCTATCACGATATTTTTTTTAGTTTTTCATTGATATTAAGTTCTCGCAGTTTCCCCTCTATCTTACTCATTATCAAGCTATTTGGTTGCTTATCTCTACTAATAACATCATAGCCCTTTGGTGTAAATAATGTTTTTTCAAAGTAAATTATTGCCCAATTTTCAGTTGTTTCAATGTGTAAAATACCCCATTTACTTGATAAAAGTGAAAGTAGCCCATTTCCACGCCATTCAAAGGCAGTATTTTCATTGTTTAGGGGTTTATCAAAACCATTGATTGATTTTTGGCGACCGTTTTGAGTATATTTCACTTCATCAATCAATCCTAAAACTCCATCTCTTTCAGCCACCTTGTAATTGAAAGTTGGATTGGTTTTGTCTCCTTTTAACCACATAGGGAAATTCGAGAGAATAATGTACCATTTCCCTTCGAGGGCTTGTAAATTTATCTTTTCGTTAGCCATTTGTTCTAAAATTTTCTGTAAAAATAATTTATCGACCTCGCCACTCTTTTGGTGTTAGACTTTTATGCTTTTTAAACAATTTATTAAAATACGGGACATCCCCAAACCCACTTTCAAATGCTATTTGTTGAATCGGTAAGTCGGTCTTGTTGAGCAACTGACAGGCATATTGCAATCTAAACTCAATCAAAACTTCGACAAAAGTTTTATTCGTAATATTCTTGAAATAACGACAGAACGAGGTCGGAGATAAATCAGCAATATTAGCAATTTGTTCGAGGGTAATTTCTTCTTTAAAATTTTCAATCAAATACGAAAAAACCTTTTGAAAACGTGCCGTTTCGGATTGATTATATTGATGCTCAAAAAAGAAATCATCAATCGTCGTGATTTCGGTTGAATTACTCAGTATATCGAAGATTTCTAACAATCCAGCAATTTTCTGTAAGGCAGTTTTTTGCTGCAACGCTACTATCTTTTCTGTGAGAATCTCCCTTGTTTTGCCAATTATTTCAAAACCCGACTTCGATTTTTCTAAAAAAACCTTCACTTTCTGCATTTCTGGTAAATCAACTATCCCTTTTCCCAAGAATAATTCACCGAACTGTATAACGATAGCAGATACATTTTCAATCGGTTGATTGACCCAGCAATGTGGCAAATTTGCTCCTAAAAAAACCAAATCTCCCACAAAAAACTCACTTACTTGTTGCCCAACGTAGCGTTGCCCCTCTCCTTTTAAGATTAAAGTCAATTCATATTCTGGATGAAAATGAAACGGAGCATCGAACCTCAGAACATCGAATTGTCGAAGAATAAATGAACTTGACTCTTCGGTATTTAGTTGCTCAAAAACTGCTTTCATAGTTTCATTTTCGCATTATTTAACTCTTTATTTAAAATTTATGATAATATAAGACAATTATATGAAAAAAAACTCAAATCTCGCTACACAAAATTTATTCAACTTTGCATCAAATCTATTTCAATAAATCTAAGCAATGAAAAATCTATTAAACGAAACGTATCAATTGCCAGCCGAGGCAATTGAATTTTACCAAAAAAATCGCTACATCAAGCTAAAAAATGTGTTAGATGCCGAAACACTGGCATACTATGGCGAGGCCATCACTCGAAAAGTAAATGAAATCAATAAACAAGATAAGCCCATCGACCAAAGAGATACTTATGGAAAGGCATTTCTTCAAATTTTTAATCTTTGGCGTGAAGATGACACCTGCAAAGAGTTTGTTTTGAGCAAACGTTTGGGCCAAATTGCCGCCGAATTGATGCAAGCCGAAGGAGCAAGACTTTACCATGACCAAGCTCTTTTTAAAGAAGCAGGAGGTGGAATCACCCCATGGCACGCAGATCAATATTATTGGCCACTTAGCACTGATAAAACTATAACAGCTTGGATTCCATTGCAGCCTGTTCCGCTTGAAATGGGTCCCTTAGAATTTAGTGCGGGAAGCCATGCCATTGTCGAAGGGCGTGAATTGGCCATCAGTGACGATAGCGAACAAAAGATTCAGCAAAAACTAAGAGTAACCGACTTTAAGCATGTAATCGAACCGTATGATTTGGGCGAAGTAAGTTTTCACTCGGGCTGGGTTTTTCACCGTGCAGGTGCCAATAACACTGACCAAGTTCGTAAGGTAATGACGATGATTTATATGGACAGAGACATGATTCTGAAAGAACCAGAAAACGAAAATCAGAAGAAAGACTGGGAAGTTTGGTGTCCAGGAGCAAAAGTAGGAGAAGTGATTGATACTTATTTAAACCCCGTAATTTATAGCAAATGATACATTGCAAAGCCGCCGTTGCCGATGGAAAAGGTAGTTTTTCCATCCAAGAAATATCAGTTGCTGAGCCTCATGGCGATGAGGTTTTGGTCGAAATCAAAGCAGCTGGAGTTTGCCATACCGACTGGGACTCTCAGTCGTGGGGCAAGCCTTTAGTAATGGGTCACGAAGGAGCAGGAATTGTTAAACAAGTCGGCTTAAACGTAAAATCGCTTAAAGTTGGTGATAAAGTCATGCTCAATTGGGCAATTCCGTGCTATGAATGTTTTCAATGTCAAGAGGGAAACCAACATATTTGCGAGCGAAACTCGGCCGTAACGGCAGGAAATAAAGTAAGCGAAGGACACGCCACTTTTGCTTCGACTACTTTTAAAGATATAGCTATCGAACGGGCTTTTAGTCTCGGAACGATGTCTGAATACACGCTCGTTCGAGAAGCTGCTTGTGTGAAAATGCACGTCGAAATGCCCTTTTCGTCGGCAGCTATTGTAGGTTGTGGTGTAATGACTGGCTATGGTTCGGTCGTAAATGCCGCCAAAGTAAAATCGGGTAGCTCGGTAGTGGTTTTAGGCACAGGAGGCGTGGGTTTGAATGTGATTCAAGGAGCGAGAATTTCGGGGGCTGGGAAAATCATTGCCGTAGATATTAATCCGTTGAGGCTCGAAATGGCCAAAGAATATGGTGCAACGCATACTGTTTTAGCAGAAAAAAGCGATAAAGGCTTGACCGAAGCCGCCAAAGTTGTAAAAGGCATGACAAACGGACGAGGGGCTGATTATGCCTTTGAATGTACGGCAATCCCCGAACTTGGGGCTGCTCCATTAGCAATGGTTCGCAATGCAGGAATGGCCGTACAAGTGAGTGGTATCGAACAAGAAATCTTAATTGACATGAATCTGTTTGAATGGGATAAAATCTACATAAATCCACTTTACGGTAAAACTCGTCCACAAATTGATTTTCCGATTTTACAAGACCTCTACGCCAAAGGCGAATTGATTTTGGATAAAATGGTAACACGTACTTACGCACTTGATGAATTATCAAATGCCTTTGCCGATATGCATGCAGGCCACAATGCCAAAGGAGTTATTGTATTTTAAAAACAGAAAATGAGTCAATTTTTCACCACCGAAAAGGCCACTTTTCAAGGCTTAGATTTCATTACAGTTAAGAGTAATGCCTTGAAGAAGCGAGCCGATATTACGGTTTATGCCCCGTCTGGTTCAGGGAAGTCAGCAACTCCTCTTGTTATTTTGCTGCATGGTGTTTATGGCAGTCATTGGGCGTGGGCAATGAAGGGTAATGCCCACAAAACCGCCCAAAGTCTCATAGAAACTGGGAAAATAAAACCGATGATTCTGGCAATGCCTTCGGATGGACTTTATGCCGATGGAAGCGGTTATGTGCCACATCAATCTGCCGATTATGAACGTTGGATTGTCGAAGATGTAATTGCTATAATGAAAGAACAGTATTCAGAAATAACTGATGAATCGTCCATTTTTATTGCGGGCCTTTCGATGGGTGGGTTTGGAGCCTTGCGTTTGGGAGCGAAATATTCAAACTTATTTAGGGCTGTTTCTGGACTTTCTTCTATCACTCATTTTAATCAAATCGGTGAATTTGTGGCTGATTTTGAGCAATTAAAGCACGATGCCTTAGAACAAGATGGTATTTTAGAATGGATTTTGAAAAATAGAGAAACTATTCCTCCTTTTCGTTTTGACTGTGGAACTGATGATATTTTGATTGAACAAAATCGCCAATTACACAATGAACTTAAAAACCATAGAATACCCCACACTTACGAGGAGTTTTCTGGCGGTCACACTTGGGAATATTGGACTGAGCATCTGACCGAAACGTTGTTGTTTTTTAATCAACAATTAGCTTAACAATAGATTTTATTTCTCCAAAAAACAAAAAAAGCAAGAGAAAATCTCTTGCTTTTTCCAACCTAAACCTAATAAATTCTAATGACAAAACGGAATATTTGATAAATCAATATTCTGTTTAATTATATGTGGAAACGAAATAATTAAGCCTCTGAAAATCAACCAAAAACCGATTAAAGAATAAGTAATTGGAATAAGTTTGGGAAGTTTTGAACCGAATGTTTTTCTTAGCCAAGTTGCCCCCAAACTCACGCCCAACATCATGGGTAATGTACCTGCCCCAAACAAAAACATAAATAACATTCCATCAGTAAGGGCTTCGGTGAGAAATGCTCCACTTAATGCCGCATAAACCAAACCACAAGGTAGAAAGCCGTTTAATATTCCAAATGAAAACTGAGTAACAAGAGAATGCTTTTTAAAAAGCCTTGATAAAGAACCTTTTATATAGTTTGTAAAGCCAAACACATAATTATTTAGGCTGAGTTTTTGTTGCCAAGTTTTAGGTAAAAATACGCCAATCAGAATCAAAGCACCCAAAAGTATAGAAAGTGATTTTTGCGACATAAAGTAAGTGGTACTTTCACCAATAAAACCTACTAATAAGCCAAGAATCGCATAAGTCATCAAACGCCCTCCGTTGTATAATACTCTTCCTGCGATAAATTTCCAGCGTTTGGAAGTATCGGCGGGTAACATCATGGCGATTGGCCCGCACATACCAACGCAGTGCAAACTACCAATAAAGCCCATTATGAATGCTGAGTAAAACACGTCTTTTGAGTTTTGAGTTCTGAGTTCTGAGTTTTTAATTCAACTCAGAACTCTATAAAACCATTTTTTCTTCTTTGTAATATCCTTTGCCATCCTTATTCCACGAGACTTTTACCACCCATAAACCTCGGTCAAGATTAGCTACTGGAATAGATTGAATTTCGGTGTTAGCAATATCAAGCTTCACCGCAAAGTCTTTACGAGCATCGGCTGGTCGGTAAAAATTAATTTTACCAGTCGAACCGATTGATTCTTTTGGAAAGTCTAACTTAACTGTCTTACTTTCAGATACATAATCAAATTTCAATTGTGTAGAAAGTTGATTGGTATTATTCATCTGATCGATGTCGTTTTGGTAAGCTATTTCTTTTTGATAATAATCTTGACTAACCAAGTGTATATCGTCTTGTTGGAGGCATTTCCAGACTAAAAAGCCCATAAAACCAACAAAACTTAAATAAACGATTGCTATTTTTTTTCCCCAGTTCATTTTATTGAAATTTTGAATGATAGAATGAGTGAATGATAGAGTAATGAAAAAACATTCACTCATTCTATCATTGACTCATTCAAAATTGATTTATTCCGCTGGCCCTAAGAAGTTTGTTTTTACGGTTTCAACGAGTGTTGTGCCGTTATAAACTTCAATTTTTAGAGGAGTTTTAATATCTGTAATTTGCTTTTTAGGAATATCTAAGAAAAATACTGCATCGGCACGGCCTTGCATTGGCACATTGAGTTTTCCGCCTTGAATGCGTATGGTACCCTTATTATCAGCTACTTTCAGTGTTAATTGAATGGGTTCAGATGTTTTATTGATAAACTGAACATTATATAAATTACTGATAACTCCGTTGGGTTGCTCTTGGTACATCTGCCCTGGTACACGCATAATCGTGGTTTCAACCATTGAACGATTTATCAATAAAAATGCTTCAACCGCTACTAAAAGCACCAAAACAATCGAATAAGCATAAGCCCTGACCGACAGTTTGAATGGTGTACGCTTTTCGATGCTTTCTTGAGATGCGTATTTGATAAGCCCCGTTGGTTTATCAATTTTAATCATTACTTCGTCGCAAGCATCAATACAAGCCGTACAGTTGACACATTCGAGCTGAGTTCCGTTCCGAATATCAATTCCTGTTGGGCAAACTTGCACACATAATGCACAGTCAATACAATCTCCATGTTTCTGACCATTCACTTTTTCAGGATTTTTTGTAAGTTTCCCTCTTGGTTCGCCACGCACGAAATCGTACATAATAGCCATTGTACTACGACCCATCAGAACACCTTGCAGACGACCATAAGGACAAATGGCAATACAAACTTGCTCACGCAAACGAGTGAATACGAAATAAAATAGAGCAGTAAAAACAATGATTCCGATGAAACCAGACCAGTGTTCGGCTGGCGAAACCGTTACAATATTGATGGTTTCTTCGATTCCGATGATATAAGCCATTGTAAAGTGGGCAATAATCACCGAAAAAACTATATATATAAAATGCTTGAGAGTCTTCTTTCTAATTTTTTCGGAAGTCCACGGACCGCTATCAAGTTTGTGTTGTTGACGTGCATCTCCCTCAATCCAGTATTCGATTTTACGGAAAATCATTTCCAAGAAAACTGTTTGTGGACAAGCCCAACCACACCAAAAACGGCCATAAACTACCGTAAAGAGAATGATAAATACAAAAAAAGTAATCATTCCTATACCAAACAACACAAAATCTTGAGGAAAGAAAGGTTGACCAAAAATCACAAACTTTCTCTCAAAGATATTCATCATTAAAAGCGGTTGACCACCAATTTTGATGAAAGGAACAGAAAAGAATATCGTTAGAAAAATAATTGTAGCAATGATTCTTTTGTTATGAAAACTTCCCTTTGGTTTTTTAGGATGTAACCAAATGCGTTTTCCGTTGGCATCTACCGTGGCGATTGTATCACGGAATTCTTCTTCATAAAACTCCTCGATAGTTGATGATGTATTCATTTTGTTTTTATAGAGGTTCGGCCTTGCGTTTATTGATGCCGAATAAAGCCCCAACCCTTTACAAATTAGCAAAGGGTTGGGAATGATTTTTATTTTGTTGCTGTCGAATCGGCAGCTACTTTTTCACCTTGCGGAGCTTTTGCATTTGGCGGATTTGTACCCGCAATCGACATTATATAGTTCGATACATCTTGCATTTCGTTTGGTTTCAAGGTAGCTTTCCAAGCAATCATACCTTTTTCTGGAACACCATTTTTGATGGTTTTGAAAATTGCACTGATTGTACCACCGTGCAACCAGTACTCATCAGTTAGGTTTGGCCCTACGCCACCTTCGCCCGCTGCACCATGACAAGCTACACATTTACCAGTAAAGATTTCTTTGCCTTTGGCAACTACTTTAGCATCAGAAACTAACAGTTTTACTGAATTTTCGTCGATACTATTAGCATTTTTGGCTTGGTACTCTTCGATTTGTTTTTCAGCTACGGCTACTTCATTTAAATATTCTTCCTCCTGTGAAGGGCTTGAATACCAAACGTGATAATCGAGCAGGTAGAAAACGGCAAATACAATCGTAGCGTAGAAAAGATATTTCCACCAAGGTGGAAGGTGATTGTCAAGCTCCCTAATTCCATCATAATTGTGATTCAATAAAATCACTTCTTCTTTTTCCAAAGGCACTGCCCCTGTTAAGCCTTTCCACCAAGTATTGAAGCTAAATGCTTCGATTATTTTACCACTTCGCTCGGCATCAATTTGTTTTAAGGCACGGAAAATTCCGAACACTACAAACAAAATGACGATTGCAAAAATGACGAGAGTTACCAATACCAAGAATAGAATCAATTCATCTCCTGTTTTGAATGATAAGTTCATTTATGACAATTTTAATGATTAATAATTTGTTTTAGTCGATGGTCAACGGACGATATTGGACAGTTAGTCCTGACCTCTATTCTTGAAAACCTATTTTTCGTTGTCGAAAGGTAAGTTTTCCATGTGCTTCACATATTTTTTGTCTGCTTTAAAAACCCAAAAACCGAGTGCAGTAAAAAAAACAAAGAATACTATTAGTGAAAAGATAGGGAATATTGATACCCCTTCTATACCATTTAAAATATTTCTGAACATAGTTTTATTTGTTTGACCCCTCCCCAACCCTCCCCGATAGGGAGGGAGTTTTTAAACTCCAATTTCCTATGCAGTTTTATTTAAAGCCCTCCCCATCGGGGAGGGTTGGGTGGGGTAGTTTATTTTACAGCCGCTTGTTCTTTCTTAATATCAGTACCCATGCGTTGTAGGTAAGCAATGAGGGCAATGATTTCTTTGTCTCCTTTTGCTGTGATTTTGGCATCGGCCAAAGATTTCACGATACCTTCTGCTTGAGCTTCGGCATTAGCGATTGCTTCATCTTCAAAGCCTTCTGGGTATGGAACACCCAAAGTTCGCATGGCATTTATTTTATCAGGTAATTGATTTTTATTGTATTTATCTGATAATAACCAAGGGTAAGTAGGCATAATCGAACCAGGCGACATTGTTTGTGGGTCCATCATGTGGTTGTAGTGCCAGCTATCTGGATATTTACCACCAACACGGTGCAAATCTGGCCCAGTACGCTTAGAACCCCATTGGAATGGGTGGTCGTAAACAAACTCACCTGCTTTTGAGTATTCTCCGTAACGCTCAGTTTCCGAACGGAATGGACGAATCATCTGAGAGTGACAAGTATAACAACCTTCACGGATATAAATATCACGTCCTTCGAGTTCGAGCGGTGTATATGGTTTTACTGATGCAATGGTCGGAATGTTTGATTCAACCAACCACGTTGGAATAAACTCAACTGCTCCACCAATGATAACAGCAACCAAAGATAATAACATGAACATCACTGGTTTACGCTCTATAACTGAGTGCCAGCCTTCGCCCGCAACTTTTACATTTTTAACCAACGCTGGAGCTTCATCGTATTCGTCAGCTACAAAACTTCCTTGTCCAGCAGTTTTGATTAAGTTATAAATCATGATGAATGTACCAATCAAATAAAGCAACCCACCGAAGGCACGCATGGCGTAGAGCGGAATCAATTGAGTTACGGTTTCTAAGAAGTTAGGATAAGCCAAGAATCCTTCTTTTGTAAACTCTTTCCACATCAAACTTTGGGTAAAACCTGCCCAATACATTGGCAATGTCCAGAACAAAATACCGAGTGTTCCTACCCAAAAGTGCGTATTTGCGAGTGATAATGAGTATATTTTGGTTTTCCACATTCTTGGTACCATCCAGTAGAGCATACCAAAAATCATGAATCCGTTCCAACCTAAACCACCTACGTGAACGTGAGCAATTGTCCAGTCAGTAAAGTGAGAAATCGCATTTACGTTTTTCAACGATAACAATGGGCCTTCAAAAGTTGCCATACCATAAGCAGTAACCGCAACCACGAAGAATTTTAAAACTGGGTCTTCACGTACTCTATCCCAAGCACCACGGAGTGTCAATAGACCATTCAACATACCACCCCAAGATGGAGCAATGAGCATGATTGAGAACACAGTACCCAAACTTTGAGCCCAATCAGGCAACGAAGAATAAAGCAAGTGGTGAGGTCCAGCCCAGATATATAAGAAAATAAGTGACCAGAAGTGAATAATTGAGAGTTTATAAGAGAAAACTGGACGATTAGCCGCCTTTGGCATATAATAGTACATTAATCCCAAAAACGGAGTGGTTAAGAAAAACGCAACGGCATTGTGGCCATACCACCACTGAACGAGGGCATCTTGCACACCCGCATAGAGTGAATAACTTTTTGTCCAAGAGATTGGTAATTCAAACGAGTTTACGATGTGAAGCATCGCAACAGTGATGAAAGTAGCAATATAAAACCAAACTGCTACATACATGTGTCGTTCACGGCGTTTGATAATTGTACCAATCATGTTGGTACCAAAAACTACCCAAATCAAGGCAATCGCAATATCAATCGGCCATTCTAACTCGGCATATTCTTTTGAAGTTGTGATACCAAGCGGTAAAGTAATTGCTGCCGCCAAAATAATTGACTGCCAACCCCAAAAGTGTATCCAACTTAATAGTCGGTTAAACATCGGTGTTTTCAATAATCTTGGCATTGAATAATAGATACCCGCAAACATGGCATTTCCGACGAAAGCAAAAATGATGGCATTGGTATGCAGCGGGCGAATACGACCAAAAGTGGTGTACGGAATTCCGAAATTGGCAGTTGGCCAAAATAATTGGGTAGCCGCTGTAAGACCAACCAACATTCCGACAACACCAAAAATGACGGCCGCAATCATAAAGGCTTTTACAACTTTATTGTCGTAATAAAAACCTTCTAATGCACCCCCACCCCCTGAATGAGAGTCGCTACTGAAAAAAGGTTTGGCAAATAATCGCATAAGATTTGGTTTATGGTAGATAGTTAAAAACTGAGGTATGAGACTTGAGATATGAGAATCATTAATTCATTCTAAATTCTACTCTCTGAAATTCTTATATCTTGTAATATCATGGTGTAAAATTACAAGCA
This sequence comes from Emticicia sp. MM, assembly GCF_001649495.1. NCBI lineage: Bacteria > Pseudomonadati > Bacteroidota > Cytophagia > Cytophagales > Leadbetterellaceae > Emticicia > Emticicia sp. MM. The sequence continues at coordinate 30,779 of NZ_LXHX01000028.1, forward strand.
GACCCCAGCCAAAAACATGACTGAGGTCTGAAGAAAACATGATTAAAATCATAATATCAGTTGAGCGATGGAGCTGGCTCATAAGTAGCAATAAATTTGCGGAAACTAAACTTTGTTTCACGATAATCTGACTCAAAATATTTCATTTCCTCGTTCAGATAAGCACGGTCTTTTCGTTGCTCGCCATCAAGAATATTTTCTTCTTTTACACCCTGAGCAACTTCTTTTTCAATAACACTTAATTCTTCAAGTAAACGTTTGGTTAATCGTTGAAAATGGTGAAACTGTTTCACAAATTCTGCTACCATAAGCGAATCACGCGATTGAGAAATAGTTTTGGTTTTGTATTCGTCGAGGGTTTTCAAGAAAAAAGTGGCTTCTTGTGCAACTAATTCGAGTTCATTTCGCCATAATTTATGCTCAAAATGAGCGTGATTCAATTGATTTAGTTTAGAAGTTGTCATAATATTTTTATATTTTTTAGAAAACTAAACTCTAAAATTATCTATCCGTGACACACATAGATTGACACGTAATTTCTATATTTTACATCAGAACGTAACAATCTCTGCTTCATTGATAAATGGTGCTGGCACTTCATCATAAATACTAAGCAAAGGAACTGATGGATGATAAGCAAACTTGCGAGTGACGCTTCGATTGAAAATAACATCTAAAAATGAATGATGGCGAGAAACCATCACCAGCAGGTCGGCACGGTGAATTTCCAAAAACTCTTTAATACCTTTCTCTACATCCGCATTTTTAATGTAAAAATCATTGACTTTTACATCGCTGAAATAATTATGGTATTCGTATTTTGCCAAGCCATCTAATTCGTCTGCCGATTGATTATCTTTTAAGACAGTCAAGAGTGTTAATTGTGCATCTTTTTGTGCGAGCAAATCTTTGAGATTATCAAAAACTTTCAAATCACTCACTTCATTATAATCAACGGCCATCGCCACATTTTTAATTGGGGTAATTGGCGTATTGTTTGGAATAATAAGTGTATTTGCCTTAACATTGCGTACAACATCAGTAGCTACACTCCCAAATAAAAGATTATTGCCTACACCACTTGCTCCCAAAACTACCAAATCGTATTGGTTTGTCTGATTCAAAATCTCAATAGCACTCGCTGTTGAAACTGGCATATACTCTGCCCGAAATGTATGAAGAGACTCATTATCAAACTGTTTCAAACCTTTCATGAAACCTCCCATCAGATTTTCGGCATTTGCTTTCAAATCATCTAAGACATACATGGCTATTTCGGGTTGAGTATTGGTTGTGTAGGTATTCAACAACGTAAACTCACAGGCTGTATCGCTAAACATCGCCAAAGCATAGTGAATAGCTCTTTCGGATGCTCTGGAAAAATCAGTTGGAAGCAGAATCTTTTTCATGGTGAAGCTAATTTTAGATTGATTAAACAAATTTAAATATCAACTTCTACTCAAAGCATGACCTGCATTTGGGGACAATATGATAGAAATCAGTTTGTTGAAATGAAACCTAAAAAACCCTCTTTGCAATCTCATTATTGAGCGTTCTGGCTATTTCTTGAGCAGAAAATTCGAGTTTTAGACCTTTGGGTTGCCCCACAACATCTTCAAGCAGGAAAATCACTATTTTAGTATTCCCTGCTTTGCTTTCAATACCAATTTGGCGGTCAAATGCTTTCCAATCTGCAATTAATTTCAAGTGTCGTTGCGAAACTTTTTCTTCGATTGCCTTAAAGAATAGTTTTTGAGAAGCCTCATCTTGCTTGAAAATATCTGATTCGAGCAAAAAACGTTTTTGTTTCAAATCATAAATTTCCCAATCTTGAGTTTCACAACAAGGCGTCTCGGAAGTTTTACAATTTCCTGCTTTCTGAAAAAATCCAAGAAGGTCATTTTGAACAGCTGTGACATACGTCATTTTGTAGAAATAATGAAACGATGCAATATCAAGACACTCGTTGTCGCCATCACACGTACCGAAAAAAGTCATTCCTGAAAGCCAATCATTTATATAATTCTGAGCCGTAGTATCGCTCAAACCACTTACAACTGCATGGCTGGTTTCCCATTTACAGTCAAATTCTTTGTAATACTCGGTATATTTTACGTTTTTGACCGAAATTGAGATGTTTTTATTCTTGAAGAGTTGAGTTTCGGGAACATTCAAAAATGCACTGTGCTGCTGTGCCGATGTCTCCGAGTAAGAAAAAAATAGCACTAACATCATAGTGGTTAGTGCTATCGTGTAAACGCACTTCGAACCTGTTTGTTTCATAAATAGCCTTGATTTATGAAACAAAAGTCTTCAAAAGCCGAACAAAATTTATTGAGAAATATCACAGATAAAGATGACCTTACTCATCTTTATTAATTTTCGATTCAGGATTCTGTACAGGGTTATCGAACAACATTCTGACCGATGGCGTATAAGTATCATCGTACTGACCATCTTTGGTTGCCCAAATAAACGCTCCCAAAAAACCACCTGCTACCAAAATAGCAGCTATTGCTAAAAATAAGATAATGCTCATATTCTTAAATTATGAATGAATAATTGATAATGAATAATGGGACAAAAATTTTTAACTGTGAAAACCTGTGCTACTTGTATCTGTGTAATCTGTGTCCTATCAATAAAAACAACTTATAATCTTCTAAAACGTGCAAATAAATGCGTCAGCCCAACCGCAAAAAGTACCACCGAAATTGAGCTTAAAGGCATAAAAATAGCCGCCAACACTGGTGAAAGTTCGCCAGTAACGGCCCAACCGATTCCTATAAAATTATACACCAACGAAAGTATGAAACTTGCCTTCACGATATTGAGCGAGGTTTTGCTAAACTTCAGAAAATCAGCCAGTTGACCAAATTTTGAAGCATCGAGAATAGCATCGCAAGCGGGTGAAAAGACCTTAATATCTTCGCTGATGGCTATACCAACATTACTTTGTCTCAACGCACCAGCATCGTTTAAGCCATCGCCAATCATTAAAACGTGATTGCCTTTTTGTTGCTCTTGGTTGATAAAATTGAGTTTGTCTTGTGGTTTTTGTTTGAAATGAACCGCATTTTCGTTGAAATAAGGTGCGATTTTATCTTTATCGGCATCATTATCACCCGAAAGTATAAATAGCTTGAAGTTTTTACTAAGGTTTGTTAAAATCATCTGCCAATTTTTACGAAAAACAGTTTCGACCATAAAATAGCCAATCAAAATACTATTAATTTCAAGAAATGAATGTGTATGTTTCACTTCTTTATTAATTGCCGATTGAATAAAACCACCTTTACCAAGTCTTACTAAATTTCCAGCAATACTGGCTTCGAGGCCCTCTCCTTGAAACTCTTGAAAATAATCAATCGTCAAGGCTTTGAAATCTTTACTATTCAACGAACTCGCAATCATTTTGCTCAATGGATGAGCCGATTGCATGGTTAGCGTTTTTACGAGTTTTTGTTCAAACTCGCTTAATTCAGAACCAATAAAAATCACCTTCTCAGAGTTGCTTTCGGTCAAAGTTCCTGTTTTATCAAAAGCAATTTCGTTTACTTCGTTGAGCAATTGAATTACGCCCTGATTTTTAACATAAAATTTATTTCGTCCGAAAATTGCCATCGTTGTTGACATCGTGAAGGGCATCGAGAGCGTCAAGGCACACGGACAAGCCACCATCAAAACGGCAGTTATTGAATTCCAAAAAAGACTTGGTTCAAAAAACGCCCAATAAACACCTGTAATGGTTGCAATTGTAAAAGTGATAGCTGTAAAATATTTACTAAACAAATTAGCCAATTCGGTTGTAGGCATTACTTTTTCTTTCATAAATGCCTCATTATTCCAAAGTTGGGTCAAATAACTCTGCGAAACAGGTTTCTGCACAATCAACTCCAAACGCTCACCTTTTTGGCGACCACCCGCAAAAAGTACATCACCAACATTTTTGCTTAGAGGGTCAGATTCACCCGTTACAAAACTATAATCAATCATTCCTTTTCCTTTTGAAATGATGGCATCGGCAGGAATCAACTCTTGGTGATGAATGAAAATAGTATCTCCTTTTTTGAGTTCCATCACATTCATAAACGACTCTACATTTCCACGTAAAACCTTAACAGCCAACGGAAAATATGACTTATAGTTTCGCTCAAAAGAAAGATAATTATAAGTGATTTGCTGCATCCATTTCCCGACCAATAAAAAGAAAACTAAACCCGCCAAACTATCATAATAACCCGCCGAATTATTGACGAATGTTTCGTAAATACTGCGTCCATAAAGTGTTATGATAGCAACCGCAATCGGAATATCAACACTAAAAACATCAGTGGTTTTCTTGAAATTTTCTTTGATTGAAATCCACGCACCGTTCAGATAATCGTAAGCTCCGTAAAAGAAAACAGGCAACGATAGCATGAAGTTGAAATACAAGAAAAACTTCTGATAAGTGGCATCAATGCTATTTTTGAGGTCGAGGTGAAAGTATTCAGGAAAACTCATCATCATGATATTTCCCATACAAAAACCTACAACGCCAATTTTCAGAATCAAACTTCGCTGTGCAGTGTTTTTTTGTTGGGGTTTGTCGGAGCTTTCCAAATTGAGTAATGGCTCATAACCCAATGTAGCCAACAATTCAACAATTTCTTTCAAACTGACCTCAACAGGATTATAGCTCAACGAAAGCTCTTTCTTGATAAAATTGAGCCTTGAAGTAATAACTCCTTTTCTGACTTTATTAAAATTCTCAAGCAGCCAAACGCACGAACTACAATGAACGGCTGGCACATAAAAAGTAACTTTACTCAACTCACCCGACTGATAATCAAGCAATTGAGCAACAATATCTCTTTCATCGAGATAGCTATATTTCCCTTCGAAGTTTTTGGATTTTAGACTAATTCCAGCGTTATCGTTGAGGTCATAATAGGCACAAAGATTATTATCCTGTAAAATTTCAAACACCGTTTGACAACCATGACAACAAAAATGTTTGTCTTCAAAAGCAATCGAATCATCAGGACATTCATCTCCGCAATGATAACACACCAATTTTTCTTCAACCTCGGCTATCATACTCATTGCATCAGTTTTTGTGGTTCGCTATTCATAAAATCATTCATACCTTTTCCCAACGTATTTTGTCGTTCGAGCGACCAATAATTGGTAAAAGACGATTCGAGCCAAGTTTTGCCTGACTTTCTAAATATTGAGATTTGGATTCCCATATTATCCCAAAAAAGCCTTTCCACCTCTGAAACTTTCATTTCAGGCGAAATGGCAAAATTTTCAACAGCCTTTTTATGCACAATATCACTCAACTGACAATTATGATAGGCATCGCTCATCTCTTCGCCACGATAATAAATTTCGAGGCGAAGAAATGGATAGATTTCATTGAACTTCCTTATCAAATCAGTTGCATTTATGTCAGGTTTTACAAAAAGTATCATCGGTGTTCCATTATTAGAGATTGAAAGTTGGGAAATTAAATATTTTATCAGACAACCGTCAGAATAGAAATACTATCATTTTTTGCCAACCGTTCAGTATTGGTATCGGTAAAGAATCGCTCGAAAATATTGTGTTTTCTCGGAAACGTAATTATCAAATCGGCATGCGTTGACTTAGAAAAACCTAAAACAGTTTTCGAGAAATCTCCACCTTCGACAATTGTGTAAGTATGCGGCACATTTTTCAGTAACTCTCTGATTTTCAAGGCACTATCTTTTGCAAAATCTGACTCTTCGGTAACAGTATAAAGATTCACAACTGTATCTAAATCTCGGAGAATACTTACAGTTTTACCCAAAACTTCAGCATCAATATCATACCTAAAATCAAGTCCTAAAACAGCATTCTGAAATGTAGAATATTTTGCTCTTGGCGGTACAATCAGCATTGGAACTTTGGTATGATGAACCATTGAAGTTGCTAAACTGCCAAAATATCTACTTCCCAATGGCGAATCGCCCACGCTTCCCATAATCAATAAATCGGCATTAGTTTCTGCCAAAGCATCGCAAAGAGCATCAATAACTAAACCTTCTTTTACTAAAATATCAATCTCTAAGACTGGCGAAAACTTCTTAATCAAGCGAGTCTTTAGCCGTTTGAGCATATACAAGCTATGTTTTTCTAAATCTTGAGCCGAAACCGCCAACATACTCATTTCCGAATCAAGCGGCATCAAATAGCGATACGCATGAAAAAGAATAAGTTTTGCTCCAGTTTTAATAGCCGTTTGGGCGGCCGTTTGGGCAGCTTTTCTTGAACCTCTCGAAAAATCAGTTGCAAATACGATGGTTTTCATAACGTAGCTTGTTTTTAGATATTGATTCTATAATTTCTACGATACAAATTTTGGGTTTTTAGCAATCAATTATTATGACATTTGTCATAAGCAAATATGATATTGATAAAACGCAACACTTTCGAAGAGAAATTTTTATCTTTGACCCTTAGTATTTTTGCAAATAATGACGAAAGTCATATTTTCGCACCTCACTATTATCCTAACTTGCCCGATGATTGCAACCAATATTTCAATTGCTGAAAACGACATGCTGAATCAGGTAGAAGCTATTTTTCAATTTGCCACAGAAGCCATTCTTATTACGGATAATGAAGGGAAAATTATCAAAGTAAATCCAAGCACCGAAATAATGTTTGGCTACGCAGCAGATGAATTTATAGGTCAACCGATTGAAATATTAATCCCTAACCGCTTGACTGAAAGGCATAGAAAACATCGACAACAATTTTCTGAATGTCCGCACGCTCGTTCGATGGGAGCAAATTTCGATTTGTTTGCGAAACGGAAAGACAATTCAGAATTTCCTGTTGAAGTGAGTCTGAGTCCATATACAAATAGTCAAGGAAGTTTTGTAATTGCCTTTATTATTGATATTAGTATCAGGAAAAAGGCTGAAAATCAACTCATTGCCTATAAAGCAGAGCTTGAAAAAGAAGTTGAAGAACGTACAATGATTCTTAAGGAAGCGATTCAGAAACTCGAACAAACCAAAGACGAACTCGATAACTCATTGAAACGTGAACGAGAAGTAAATTCGATGAAGTCAAGATTTATTTCGATTGCTTCGCACGAATTTCGCACACCATTGGCCACGGTTTTGTCTTCGCTTTCGTTGGTTGAGAAATATTCTGCGTTGCAAGATGAAGAAAAACGCCTAAAACACATCGGTAGAATCAAATCATCAGTACGTAATCTTACTGATATTCTGAATGACTTTTTATCGTTGAATAAACTCGAAGAAGGCAAAGTAATGCTCAATATAGAAGCCTTCAATTTACATGATTTGATTGAGGGTTTAATGCAGGAATTGCAAGGAATTACAAAAAAACAGCAAAGGATCATCCTTTCTTGCTCAAGTAACGGCAGATGTTTAGTAAATCTCGATAAGACACTTATTCGAAATATTATCATAAATTTAGTTTCAAACGCTATCAAATTTTCACCAGAAAACACCAACATTACAATTAGTGCCAATTTATCAGAAAATGAAATTAAACTAAGCGTTTCCGATCAAGGCATCGGTATTCCTGAAGCCGACCAAAAGCATTTATTTGAGCGTTTTTTTAGGTCGAGTAATGCAGGCGAAATTCAAGGTACGGGACTTGGTTTGAGCATTGTGGCTCACTACGTAAATCTGCTGAAAGGCACAATCACATTTAAAAGCAAAGAAAACGAAGGCACAACATTTTTTATAAACCTTCCTCGAAATTTTTAGCATGATATGAAAAAGATATTACTCATTGAAGATAATACTGAAATCAGAGAAAACACAGCCGAGATTCTCGAACTGGCTGATTATCAGGTAGTAACTGCCGAAAACGGCCGAGTTGGCGTTGAAAAAGCCCACGCCGAAAAACCAGATTTAATCATCTGCGACATCATGATGCCAATCATGGACGGTTACAGTGTGCTGCACTTACTCTCGAAAACTCCCGACACGGCCAATACGCCTTTCATATTTCTGACTGCCAAAGCCGACCGCTCGGATTTCAGAAAAGGCATGGAAATGGGTGCCGATGACTACATAACCAAACCTTTTGATGATGTAGAATTGCTGAATGCCATCGAAAGTAGATTGAAAAAAGTGGAGCTTTTACAAAAAAACTACACACAAGATTTAGGCGGACTCGACGAACTAATCAGTGATGCAGGTGGCGACCAAGAACTAAAAAAACTACTCGAAAGTCGTGAAGTAAGAAGTTATAAAAAGAAAAGCGAGATTTATCGTGAAGGAGATTATCCACTTTATTTATTCTGCATTATCAAAGGCAAAATCAAAACTTTCAAGACCAATGACGATGGTAAAGAACTGATTATCAACATTTATGACAAAGACGACTACTTGGGTTATGTCGATTTACTACAAGAAAGTAATTTTACCGAATCAGCAGCGGCAATGGAAGATTGCGAAATTTGCCTCATTCCGAAAAATGATTTTTATAACCTCATTCATAAAAACCGCCAAGTTGCTCAGAAATTTATTCAACTCTTATCCAACAATGTAAAGGCCAACGAAGAACAACTACTCAAACTCGCCTATAATTCTGTCAGAAAACGTATTTCGGAAGCTTTACTAAAATTTCATAGCCATTTGGTAAAAGAAGGAACTGCCAGCAATAACATGAAAATCAGTCGAGAAGACCTCTCAAATGTAGCAGGAACTTCGCTCGAAACTGCCATCAGAACGCTTTCGGATTTTAAAGACGAAAAACTAATAGAAATTGAATCGGGTAAGATTACGATTTTGAATTTGGAAAAATTGAAGCGGTTGAAGAATTGAGATAAAAATATAAGGATAAGAGCTTTGAAAATTTGTTTTTTCAAAGCTCTTATCCTTATATTTGAGTTTCAAAAAGCGTATTCATACAACCATTCAATTTATCTATGAACAAACTATTTGTTTTATTTTCACTGTTACTTTGCGTTCTTGGCTGTAAAAAAAAGCAATCTGCCGAACCCCAACCAACTGATATAACTCCTACAGTTCAAAAAGTAAGCTATAATGGGCCACAAAAAGACAATCAATATTTAACCAAAATAATTAGTACCTTCAAAAATTACAGTTATCTACAAAAAGACTCTTTGTTAGTAAACTACGATGTCAATAAAAAAATAGTTAATACCACAAATTACCAGTTCCGCTCAGGGTCTTCAAGTGCAACAAATCGGTTCATAAAAAAATACGAAACCACTTTTAACTATGATAGTAAAGGTAATTTAACTGACTGTAAAACTATTGACCTTGAATATCAATATTCAGCATCATTCAAGTTTGAATACGATGAGGCTACCAATAAACTCAATAAAGTTAATGGTGCATACCAAAGCGGTAATTATTCAGAATTTATTACAAAATTAGAAGATACAGACAAAGGATTTAATCAATTAAGAAATGGTTTTTTACGAGTAGAGAATACATTTGTTGATGACAATCTAAGTAAGTATTTTGAAAAAGACTCTCCTATTACATTTGAATATCAAGGTTATAGTGTAACCAAACTAAGTCCATTTTATGCCTTGCCAGCAAATATGCAGAAAGTCTTTTACTGCACCGAAAATGTTATTCAGATTTTTAACTTTTCGATTGAACATCTAAATATAATGAGTAAAAATGTACCATCTAAAATTACATCTTCGGGTGCAATGAACAAATCCATCGATTTAAACTCTACTTCAAATCAAGCTGGCTACGTAACAGAAATTTCAATTGGTGATACATCTTCGAGCTTTTACAGAAAATTCAATTTTTCATACAACAATAAATAATGAAACGAGTAATCTTATATCTATTAGGCTGTTATTTGTTTATCTCTTCGTGTAAAAAAGAAAGCACAAATCCAGCAAAATATCCCCTAAAATCATACACTATTTTAACGAATCAGTTCAATTCTTCTAATGTAAGAGATTCTGTTTCTTTTGAGTACAGCAATGGTCTGATAATTAAGGCCACCTCTTTTTATAAATATGACTTAAACAGCATTGGCCCAGTTAAAAGTTTAAATTTTGTTTATAACAAAAATAAAATTCAATCAGTAAGTTCCATCAAAAATAATACCTCCTCAACCATAACCGTAGAATACGATAGTGATAATCTTCTAAAAAGTATTATGTCTCAGAATAGCACATTTTCCATTCGATACAATACCGCCTTAAAAGTGAGTGGAATTAGATATAGTATTACCAATTTTTACGATTTTGAAGTTAAAGACGAAAACATAATTTCAATAAATAGGTCTGGTAATATTCAAAAAAATGAATTTGACACAACTAATAATCCATTTTACTATTTACCAGATGACGTCAAACTCATTATAATGTCCGAATTCGGAAATTCGATTTTCTTAAATAATTATAATGGTTTTTCTAAAAACTCACCTAAAAGTTATTCTCAAGATAAAAAAGATTATATCATCAGCTATAAATACAACAAAGCTAACTTGCCAGTTGAGGCAATTATCACAAGTAATTCACAGAAAATAAACACTTTGAAATTTTACTACTAAATGAAAAAACTACTTATGACAGCCATTGTCATATCAATGGCAATATTTTCGTGTAAGAAAGAAACCGAAATAGGTGCTACAACGGTTCCTCCTCCAACTCCCAAAAGTTATATTTCAAAATTGACAGTCAACGAAATCTACAATAATAAAAAAACTCGTGACCAAGAATTTAATTTTTCCTATGATTCCAAAGGAAGCCTTGAGAGCATTGCTCAGACCCATATCTATTACGATTTAAACACAGGAGCTGTTTCAAGTAAAAATCAATATACAGTCTTTGTCGCTTATAATTCTGAAAATTTAGCCTCGGAAATGAAAACACTGTATAAAATCAGTGACGGAAGTGAAAGTATAAATATTGATAGGTTTGTATATGATAAAGATAAAGTTGCAGAAATACGCTCTTTTTCGGTACAAAATGGTATTGAGAAAGCATCCTCAGAAATACTTATTTTTAATTATAATAATAAAGGCCAACTAACTTCAACTTCAATGGAGAATATAGTAAGGTCTTCTTATAATTACACAAATGACGTCCATACCTCAACAAACTTTTTTGCTACATCAAAAGCAGAAGTGTCATATCATGAAACTGCACTTAATCCGATTTCTAATTTTCTTAATGCTCAAAAAATAATAGTCAGCAAGATAATTGAAGACCCTTATCTTTTTGGCTTTGGTTTAGTTAGCAAATTTTATCCAAAGAAAACTATAAACGGAAATACCACATGGGATTATGAGGTTAGTACGAATAATCAAAATTTACCAACCAAAGTACTTAGAAGTTATTTTGCCTATAACGTGATTCAAACCATGAATTTCGAGTATAAAACATTTTAATTTTATAAACTAAAACCTGAACAAAATCATATTCCAAGTACCTTAAAGATAAATGAAGTCTTCGCTTGAAGCGAAGACTTCATTATAAAACAACTCTTAAATAACTCTCCCCATCGCAGGGTCAGTGAAACTTTCTCGACCAGTCTCAACGTGGCCTGCGTATCTTTTCTCAAAAGTATCATTTCCTTCTACTTTCACCGAAAAATCATACCATTGGTGGCTGTTTTGTAAGTTTAAAACCAAATTTGCTGTTCCACCTTTTGGTAAATCCAACACCTTTTTGCCAGTTTTGTACGATAAGTCATTTATTTCGACTTTCAAACTTCGGTTATCTTTGTTTTGCAACTCAATAACTACATTGCCTGTTAAGCTTTTTTTGGCGGCATCGTTGGCTTGGTATTTCAATTTTGTTTCGAGTTGTGGCTGAGTTTCGTTACCAGCAAACGAGCGATAAAATCCATTCGGGCCATAAACTTCTACTTTATAATTTTTATTGGCAAATGCCTCTAAAGCCCAAGTATCGGTTAATTCATCGCCCCTTTTTACAGCATAATTACGAGTTTTTAATTCATTTTCAGTAAAATACGCCATAAACGGACAACCTTTTACTTTATTCCCAAAAACCTTATCACCTACCCCAAAAACCACTTGGAAAGTTTTTCTATCTTCACTCAGTCGCCCATCAACATATAATTCATACGGAATTGAAGTAGCTTTACGAATTCCCTTTTCTTGCTTCGGAAGCCATTCATAATCAGCACCTTGTGTATTTACGCCGCTAATTTCATCAGCAGTTAAGGGTTTAAAGTTAGAGGGTAATTTCTTAAATTTTGCTTTATGAACACTTTGAATAAATGGCTCTTTGGCAACGAATGTTGGTAAAGCAATCTTTTCGCCATTGTAAGGTTTGAATGTGGAAGTAAGGTCGCCGCAAACGGTTCTACGCCAATCGCTGATATTGGTTTCTGTGATTTGTTTCTTCGTTTTATGGCTCAAGAATTTCTCCAAAAACTGTAAAATAGATGTATGGTCAAAGACTTCCGAACACACGTTTCCGCCCCTGCTCCATGGCGAGGCAATCACCAACGGCACTCTAAAGCCTAAGCCGATGGCATCTTCACGAGCATCTTTTTCGGGGTCTTTGTATTTTCTTTGTTTTTCATGAACCAAATTTACTTGCTCGACCGAAGTATCAATTCCAGCCGAAACTTTGCCCGTATTTGGCTTTATGTGATGTGGCGGCACAAACGGCGGAACGTGGTCGAAATAGCCATCGTTTTCGTCATAAGCTAAAATGAAAATAGTTTTTTTCCAAACCTCTGGGTTTTTCGTCAGAATATCCATCACTTCCGACACATACCAAGCACCATACCACGGAGCTCCAGGGTGGTCGGAGAAATTTTCGGGAGCAACCAACCACGTAACCATCGGCAATTGCTTATTTTCAACATCTTTTCTGAACTGATACAAAACATCGCCTTTTGGAACTTCTACTTTTCTTGACGTGCCATTATCATCGTATTCGAGCGTAGTCAGTTCATGATAATGAGGGTCGTTGCGATTATTGGTAAAGGCTTTTTGGTGGAGTTTTTTATTAAAATCGCTTAATTTTTCAAAGTTTTCGGGCGTATATTGCACCAAATCTTGTTTTAATATTTCATAATACGATTTCTTCCGAGCCAATTCAGTCTTTGCTTTTTCAAGTTCTGCACCATTGAGCGATGTCAGATTTTTTTCGAGCGTAGCAATATCTTTCGGCAAAATATCATTCATTTTCTGAATGTATTTGTAATATTCGGGCGAAAACTTCACGGCATATTGCTCAAACCATTCAATCGGATTATCGGTAAAGTTGGCAAGCCAACCTTCTTCTTCCCCTTCAAAACCAACTGGCAAACTGATTTCATTTTGGTAGATTTTCCACGAAATACCGTTTTCTTCCAATCTTTCGGGGAAAGTTTTCCATTTTGCCCATTTTCCATAATCAACGTCTTCGTTTTTTACATTGGCTTTTGCATCAAAATCAGCTTTTTCACGAATCGTACCCGTCCATAAATACAAACGATTGGGTGTTGTGCCTGTTAGTGACGAACAAAAGTTTTGGTCGCACACCGTAAAGGCATCGGCCAGTGCATAATAAAACGGAATATCTTCACGGTTATAATACCCTAAAGTCAAAGGCATTTCTTTGTAGGCTTTATTGCCAGACTGCTTTACGTGTAGCCATTTGTCATATTTGCCATTATTGCGAGCATCGACTTGGTTTTCCCACGAATGTGGCAACGAACTCATCCAAGTAGCGTTTGAATCTTTCAGATTGAGTCTGAACGGTGCAAAAGTTTCCCCTTTTGGGTTCGATTGCAACCAAACTTTATTTTTATTGGGTAAACTGATGGCTCGTGGGTCATTGAAGCCACGCACGCCTTGAAGTGTGCCGTAACTGTGGTCGAATGAGCGATTTTCCTGCATCAAAATCACTACGTGTTCAGCATCCCAAAAGGTACTGCCCTCGGCAGGATTGATTACCAATGCTTTTTGAATAGATGGAGGCAAAACTCCCATCAGACCAGCTCCGCTGGCCAATAAAGTTGCTTTCTTGATGAAGTCTCTTCTGGATTCCATGTTAGGGTTGAATAGTCTCTGAATTTTTATCGAAAATACTGCTTTATTAAATATTTTTAAAAATTAGAGCATTATTTTTTTGTTACTAATCAACCAAAATAAAAAGAGTAGCCTACGGAATAAGCTACCCTTCTAAAACTCCACATATAAAACCTTGACTATTAAGCACTTCAACAACACCACTCGTGATATTTTGATTGCTGTCAGTTCTCAATATTTTATCACAATCATTAAGGTCAAAATTAAAATCCGATGCAGGAAAACGTAGTTTTAAGGCTTTAATAATTGCATTTGCCTGGGTTTTATTTTTAATATCAGTCTTAAAAACTTCAATCATAATTTTACCTACAAAAATACTATTTGAAAACTAAACCAGCATCTGCCAAAACCTTACGAAGTTTAGGAAGTGATGCTTTACCCATTCCATGAAGTTTCAGAATTTCAACCTCGCTAAATTTTGATAATTCGTCTAAAGTATGAATATTTCTATTTTCTAACGCTCGCCGTGCAGGAGCAGCAAGTAAACTTAAAAATCCATCTTTTAGCTTCATTTCTTGCTCACAAATTGGACAAGTTGGACAATCGCTATTTTTGAAAAATTGATGACCTTTCTCGCAAATCTTTAGCATTTTCGGTAAAATCTTAATTTTCAATCAATTCCAGTAGCTCGGCAATAATTCTCTGTAATTCAGTTTTTTTAGCCAAAACATCGGCCATATCCTTAAAATATACCATTCGACGGTCTTTATAATCACCTTCGAGAATGGCAGAATTTATCTTTGGAATGGCTTCATTATGAAAAATTAAATGCACTCTATCTTGCATACGATGGTTGAATGTCAAGAAATCTTCTGTGTAGTAATAGCTTGGAGCTTTCCACTTGATTCGTTCCGAAATTCGGACATCAGTTTCTTTAATAATTACTCTCAATGCTTCTATTTCTGCCTTTAGCGGATGTTCCAATTCCTGCATATAGACTGCTACTTTTTCAGCATCGGTCATTCCTTCTCTAATTTATGATGATAAATGTAAGAAATCGCTAAAATAATAAACATTAAGAGTGGAAAAAATGACATTGCAGAAACACCATCAACCGCAATATGAGCAATTGTGGCTGAAAGAAAATCAATTCCAAGACCTACATAAGCCCATTCTTTGAAACGTTTTGGTGTGAAAGGCATTACAATTAAAATAGCACCGATAAACTTGGCAATACCTAATTCCCAATGAAACCACATCGGTAAACCCAAGTGTTTTGTACCGTCAAGGGCCATTTGGCTATTTAAGTAAAATATTCCAGGAATGATAAAAAGTGCAATGATGCCCGTGCTAATCCAATAAATAATTTTATCTTTTTTCATTTTTTAAGCGTTTAGGAGTGTTTGAATATTAAATTTTTTCATCTGTAAAAAAGCTTGTACAACTCGCTGGCCTTTTTCGGGATCAGAAACCAACTTGCCCAAAATTGAAGGCACAATTTGCCACGAAAGCCCAAATTTATCTTTCAACCAACCACACATACTTTCTTCGCCACCTTCGGTAAGTTTTGTCCAATAATAATCTATTTCTTCTTGGTTTTCGCAATATACTACAAGCGAAGCAGCTTCGTTAAATTTGAATTGTGGTCCGCCGTTGAGTCCCATCATCTTTCGGCCATTCAACTCAAAGGTAACCATCATCGGGTTTTCGGATGTAATTTTTGAGTTCTCAAAAACAGAGCAGTAAAACTCGGCAGCTTCCTTAGCCTGTCCATCAAACCAAAGGCAAAGAGAAATTTCATTTTTCATAGTTTTTCATAATTTTGTAAAAACGAACTAATATCATTAATGTGCCAAACTAACTTCAATCTTTTTTCAGTTCGTAGCACAACACCGTAATTCCACAATCAAAACCCTGTGCTTTTCTCAATGTAAGTCCCTGTTTAGCAGATAAACTTCGAAAAATAGGCATTCCTCTGCCCAAAATCGAAGGATTTACAAAAAGGTGATATTCATCAATCAAACCTTCGTTGATAAGAGAAGAAACAAATGACCCTCCACCATATACGATAATGTCGTCTCCTGTTTGATTTTTTAAGGTATTGATTTCATTAGCAAGATTCCCTTTTGCCAAAACAGTATTTGACCAATCAGCACTTTCGAGTGTTTTCGTAAAAACAACTTTATGCGTTTCACTCATGATTTTGGCAAATCCTTGCTCTTCGTTCTCTATTTGTGCAGCACCCGCCCAATGTGGAATAAAACCTTCGGCCAATTTTCGGCCTAAAACAATACAATCGACATTCTCGGTTAGGTCTGAAACATATTTTTTTAGGGCATCATCCCAATTCCAAACCATCCAATCCATTTCACCATTCGGGCCAGCAATAAAACCATCGACCGACATTTGTACTTGTAATTTTAGCTTTCTCATAATTTTTGTAAGATTTAATGCCACAAAACTACGGGCAATATTCGGAATTAGAAATATGTAAAAACGACAATTTAGTGGGTTGATTGCGACAAACTTTTTTTATAGTTTTACAGCATGAAAAACGTCATGATACTAGTTCCTGAAACAGCTATTCCAGCTGCTATCGTTGACCCACGATATATGTTTTCGGCCATTAATGAGTTCTATAAAAGTATGGAACTCCAACCCGCTTTCAACATAAAATTAGTAGGAATGAACAAAGAAGTCAAGCTAAATGATGGTTTGATTTCGTTTTACCCAGATTTTACTTTGAACGAGGTAAAGAAAGCTGATTTGATAATTATTCCTGCCTTGAGCGGAAATATGGCTCAGGCCATAAAACAAAACGAAGGTTTTATTCCGTGGATTCAGGAACAACACCGCAAAGGGGCAGAAATTGCCAGCCTCTGTGTGGGAGCATTTTTACTTGCCTCAACTGGGCTTTTAAACGGAAAATCTTGCTCAACCCATTGGCTTTATGCCAACGAATTCAGAACGATGTTTCCAGAAGTGTATCTCGCTGATGACAAGGTTATCACTGAGCAAAATGGCATTTATTCGAGCGGCGGAGCTACTTCTTATTGGAATTTGCTACTTTATTTGGTCGAAAAATATACGAATCGTGAAATGGCAATTATGGCATCCAAATTCTTTTTGCTCGAAATGGGACGACACAGTCAATCTCCATTTGTGATGTTTCAAGGACAAAAAGACCATGAAGATACCCAGATTCTGAATGCTCAAGAGTTTATCGAAAAACATTACCAAACCAAACTAAGCGTAGAAAACTTGGCCGATAGATTTGGCATTGGCCGACGAACATTTGAACGTAGATTCAAGAAAGCGACTTCAAATACAGTTATTGAATACATTCAACGAGTAAAAATAGAGTCAGCAAAAAAGCAACTTGAGGGAGGCCGAAAAACCGTCAACGAAGTAATGTATGATGTAGGTTATACCGACTTAAAAGCTTTCCGTGATGTATTCAGAAAACTGGTAGGTATGTCGCCAATCGAATATCGAAATAAATATAATTCTTAATTGATAATGGAGAATTAAAAATGAATAATGATTTTCTATTCTCCGTTATCAATTCTTCATTACTTTGCAATTAATAAACTTTTGAGTTTGGCAGCATCTAAATATTCACCGTGAGCTACTAAACCATAAATATTTTGAGTTGCTGAGATATTCAATAAAGGGTTTTCGTTCAATAGTAAAATATCGGCTTTTTTGCCCTTTGAAACACTGCAGTAAAACTCCGATTTATTCAAAAATTCAGGCCCATTGATAATTGATGCCTGCAAAGCCTGCAACGGTGTAAGTCCATTTTTGACCATCAATTCTAATTCTTGGTGAAGTCCCAAGCCAGGATAATCAAAACTATTCAAATATCCAGCATCAGTTCCTGCCAAAATCTTCACGCCTGAGCGTTGCAATAATGGTAATAACGAAGCTGCTTTTTCGATGGTTCTATGACGAATTTCGATGGCCTCTTTTGAATCTTTAGCTGCTCTTTGCACTCGCCAATCGTAAGTTTTGCGTAAGCCTGGCCCAATATATTTCAGAAATTCGTCATTTTGATGATCGTTTACATCTAAAAATGCCGTTGCATAGCTAATGGATAATGTTGGAGTTACGGCAGTTTTGTTTTTTGCTAAAATCTTGAATGCAGCTTCGGCAGTTGCTTCATCGAATTCGTTGAGGGCTTTTAATGATAAATCTCTGGCGGTTAATGTGCCATTGGCTACTTGGTCGCTTAGTTCTTTCTGGTTTTTGAGTCCTGCACGCAATAAATACGTAATATGTTCAACGCTACTCAAACCAGCTTCGCTTACTTGCTCAATCGTAAATACAGGCGGAATATGAGCCGACGTTTTATAACCTCTCCTTCGGGCTTCTTTCAAACTTGCTAAAAAGATTTCGGGTTTGATTGTATTGTCGGTAATTTTTACAAAATCTACTTTTAGTTTATCGAGCGAATCAAGTGCTTTGTTTACTTCGTCTATTGTACCAACTTCAATATCCCCCAACCAAATCGACTTATAGCCTTCAAGTTTAGGTCCTGAAGTAAAAATTGTTGGCCCCAAAAGTTTTCCTTCATTCACTTTCTTACGCCATTCCAAAACACTTGGCGAAATATCAGCCGCCGCATCTCTTACAGCCGTGATTCCCATCGCAATATACAGATTCATCAAATCTTTATTTTCTTGAATCAGGCTATCGCCACCACCAAAATGCACGTGCATATCCCACAGAGCTGGCATCACAAATTTTCCTTTAGCCGAAACCGTCTGACTGGCTTTGTATTTATCCAGTTCGGCGGGCGAACAAACATTAACAATCTCTCCTTTATTAACGATAACTACCTTATTACTAATCAGTTTTCCTGTCCGAATATCAATAATATTGGCATTTGTAATGGCTAAATCGACTTTGCTTTGAGCAAAACAAAGTGAGGAGATGAATAAAATAAGGATGCTGGTTAGGGTAGTTTTTTTCATAGATGAAATCAGTATTGACTACAAATATGAGTAAAAATCTGCAAAAACAACTATTCTTTATAGATTTCGATTAGCTTGCTGAATGTGGCGTTCGTTATGGATAACCAAAAACTGTATGGCATCGCCCAAATGCAATTTCAAAAATTTAGCAATTGAAATCGGAATTTTTATTTGCTGCATACGCTTATTCTTAGCAATTCTCAAAATCTGCAATAATTGCTCTTGTTGGTTGATAAATTCAGCAATAACCGCTGTTGCATCTAATGACGCTTCTGGAATATGCCCTTTCATGGCTTTAAACTTTTTCTTGCCTTTTTCGGGGTTCATCGAATCAATGGCTAATTTACCCAACCAAGTGCTTTTTATGGTTTCAATGCTCAAATCTTCTTGGCTTGCAGCTAAGCCTTTTTCAAATAATGGCAAATAATAAAGACCATACGAATTGAGATGCTCTAAACACTGAGCAATACTCCAACCACCTGACGATGAAGGCTTTAGCAATCGTTCATCTGAAAGATTTTGATATTTTTGAATAGCCTCTTGTAAATGAGTTTCAACTTGACTTTCTAATTGATTGAGTAATAATATCTTTTCCATAAATTCTAAGAATGATTAATTTTCATTCGCAAAATTGGACTAAATTAACTTAGAAAAAGTTGGTAAATACCAAGATTTAAATCTGCACCGAGTTTATTAGTTTACTAAAATTACTGGCATCAATACCGATGTAGTTGGCGAGGTATTTATGCGGAACAATTTGCAGAATATGCGGACTACGCTTGAGTAATTGTCGAAATTTTTCTTCGGAAGAAAAACATTGAAGCTCAACTAACCTTTCTAAAACACCAGAAAAAGCTACGATTAGGCCTTTTCGTAATAAAACTTCAATCTTAGGATTTGTTTCAATCAACTGTTCGATTTGGGTAAATGACGCTCGCAAAATGATTGATGGACTCAGTGTTTCGTAATAAAACCTTGATGGTTTTTTATTCATCATCGAATCTAAAACGCCACCAAAATTCCCCGAATACGAAAACAAGATGGTTGCTTCACGGCCATTTTCATCGGCATAATACATTCGTTGCAAGCCATCAATGATAAAATATAGGTTTTTCTCAACTATACCGCTGTATGTCAAGATTTCCTTCCTTTTGGCCGAAAACGGTTTGAATAGTTCAAAAAAAGCATCAAAATCTTCATCAGACAATGAATAAATTCCGTCAACTGTTTGCTTGAAGAGTAATTTATGTGAAGCATCAGCAATCATTACAAGTGAGCATGAGTTTTGGGTGGTCAGTTCGAATCTGGCCACCCAATGTAATCTATTTCGCAGAGAATTTGTACGAAGTAGTTGATTGATAAACCTCGTCAGGGCGTAAAACCGTAGTTGGAAAATGTGGCTTATTGGGTGAATCAGGAAAATGTTGGGTTTCCACACAAAAAGCCGAACGTCGGCCATAAGTAACCCCACCTTTACCAATAATATCACCTTTCAAATGATTTGCCGAGTAAAACTGCATGCCTGGTTCAGTCGTAAATACTTCCATCACACGGCCAGTTTGAGGCTCGTAAACCTCAGCAGCGAGTCTCAAATCTGAACTTGTATCTGTTAGTACATAACAATGGTCGTAGCCACTTCCCAATACAATTTGCTCATACGAAGTATCATTGATTCGCTCGCCAATGGTGTGTTTTTCGGTAAAATCAAAAGGAGTTCCCTCAACTGAACGTAATTCCCCCGTTGGAATGACAGTTGCATCCACTGGCAGGAATTTATCTGCGTGCAAAATTACCTCGTGGTCAAGCACGTCAGCAGCTCCACTCAAATTAAAATACGAGTGATTGGTTACATTCAAAACCGTAGCTTTATCGGTAGTAGCCTTATAATCAATTCTTAATGTATTGTCAGTCTGTAATGTATAAACAACTTCAATACTCAAATTCCCAGGGTAGCCTTCTTCCATATCAGCCGCCAAATAAGTCAATTTCAAAGCTGGTTCTTTCCCTTCGATTGCTGTTGCATTCCATACTTTTTTATCGAAACCTTTCAAGCCACCGTGCAAGGCATTTACGCCATTATTGATTGGTAATGAATACGTTACCCCATCTAACTCGAAGCTGCCTTTCGCAATTCTATTACCAAAACGGCCGATAATTGCTCCAAAATACGGCACACCTTTTAAATAAACCTCTAACGAATCGCAACCATGCACAACATCTGCAAAATTCCCGACACGGTCAGGTGCAGTTAATGATACAATTATTCCACCAAAATCAGTAATTCTGGCTTCCATTCCTGCGGTATTTTTTAAGGTATAAAGGCTTGTTTCTTGGCCATCGGGAAGTTTCCCAAAAGATTGTTTTTCGATACTCATTATGTTTGATTATTTGTAGAATTGTAAAGGTTTGATTCGGCAAAACTACATAAACTTTTTTAAAGTAAAGGCGGAATGGGCATGTTACATATTAATTTTTACCAAGGAGGTTCACTAAATTTCACACTGAGTTACACTGACTAACTTACTCCGTGTAACTCAGTGAAATACTCATTTTTAACTCCGTGGTAAAAAAGCTTTACAGGAGAATTTCGGTATTTGAGATAAATTGAGAAAGATTCTTGCAAAAAAGTCGCTAAAAAACTCCGATTTGTCTATCAAACCGTTTAAACATCTAAGCTATTCATTAGTTTTATTTCTTATATGTTAAGAAAACATCGTTTTTCTATTAAAAAATTTCTTATCACCGAATATTTGTTCATTTTTACAATAAATTTCATTTTTAATTCAATCAACAACCTAACATGAAAAGAAGGGATTTTATCCAATTATCTGGTATGGGTTTAGGAGCTATGATGGGTTCTTCAATTCCCGTATTGGGGAATATGGTATCTGCCGAGCATCTTCTTGAGCCTGGAGCCGATATTGCGACCAAAAAGCGATTTGCCGATATTGCTCTCAATGCAACCAAATCACGTGGTGCAACTTACACCGATGTTCGTATCGGTCGCTATTTGCAACAGTTTATCTTCACCCGTGAAACCAAAGTACAAAACATTGCCAATGCCGAATCTTATGGCGTAGGTATCAGAGTAATTGCTAACGGAACTTGGGGTTTTGCCGCAACCAGCGATGTTACGCCCGAAGGAATCGCCAAATGTGCCGAAACTGCCGTGGCAATTGCCAAAGCAAACTCAAAAATCCAAAAAGAGCCAGTCATTCTTGCTCCACAGAAAGGTGTTGGTGAAGTAGTTTGGAAAACTCCAATCGTAAAAAATGCGTTTGAAGTGCCAATCAAAGAAAAAATAGATTTATTGATGAACGTAAACGGCGAAGCCATGAAAAATGGTGCTGGTTTCGTGACATCGAACCTATTTTTTGTGAACGAACAAAAGTATTTTGCTTCATCTGATGGTTCATACATCGACCAAGATGTGCATCGTATTTGGCCAACTTTCACCGTTACGGCCGTTGATAAAGCTGCTGGAAAATTCAAAACTCGTGACGCTATCAGCTCGCCAATGGGCATGGGTTATGAATATTTGGATGGTTTGGCAAGCGAAAAAATCTCCGCTCCAAATGGCTTAATTGGCTACCGAAACTCTTATGATATGGTTGAAGATGCAATTATGGCATCGAAACAAGCTCAACAAAAACTCACAGCGAAATCTGTTCCAGCCGGCAAATATGATTTAGTACTTGACCCAAATCACCTCGGGCTAACCATCCACGAGTCAGTTGGTCACCCACTCGAACTTGACCGTGTTTTGGGCTACGAAGCCAATTATGCAGGAACTTCGTTTGCAACACTCGATAAATGGAAAACAAAGGCTTTCAACTACGGTAGCAAGCAAGTAAACATTGTAGCCGATAAAACACAACCACACACCCTCGGAACAGTTGGCTACGACGATGAAGGCGTGCCATGCAAAGAATGGGATTTGATAAAAGATGGTATTTTGGTAAATTATCAAGCAATCCGTGACCAAGTGAATATTTTAGGCGAAAATGCCTCACACGGCTGCTGTTATGCCGATAACTGGAACTCGGTTCAATTCCAGCGTATGCCAAATGTTTCGCTTCGCCCAGGCAAAGAAAAATTAAGCGTTTTTGATATGATTAAAGGCGTTGAAAAAGGCATTTACATCATTGGTCGTGGCTCGTATTCAATTGACCAGCAGCGTTATAACTTTCAGTTTGGTGGACAACTTTTCTACGAAATCAAGAATGGAGAAATTGTAGGAATGCTCGATGATGTAGCGTATCAATCTAATACACAAGAGTTCTGGAACTCGTGCGTACAGATTTGCGATAAAGACGATTACCGTACTTTTGGTTCGTTTTTCGATGGAAAAGGTCAACCTTCGCAGGTAAGTGCCGTTTCGCACGGAAGTGCAACGACTCGTTTCAATGGTGTCAATGTGATTAATACTGGAAGAAAGATTTAAACTTTGAGGCACATTTGAGGCACAAAGTAGCAAAGGCACAAAGTGACAAAGATAGAGATTAGCCAAGTGAAATGAAGTATGAAAAGTTAATTTAAACTCTGCCACTTTAAATCTCTGTTCTTTTGTTTCTTTAAAACTTTGACCCTTTGTTCCTTTGAACCTTTGCCCCCAAAAATAAAAAACAAATGAATAAAATATTAACAAAAGAAGAAGCTAAAAAAATAATAGATAAGGTTTTAGCATTTTCAAAAGCAGACGAAATGAGTGTGGCTCTCAGCGGTGGCCGCACAGGAAATATTCGTTATGCCCGAAATTCGGTTTCGACCAGTGGAGAGTCTTACGACCAATCTTTGGCAGTTACGGCAGTTTTTGGCAAACGTTCAGGTACAGCAACCATCAATGAATTTGATGACGCTTCGCTCGAAAAAACTGTAAGAAGAGCCGAAGAAATTGCTCGACTTGCCCCAGAAAACCCAGAATATATGCCAATGCTCGGGCCACAAACATATATCGAAGCTCCAACATTTGCAGATTCAACGGCCAATATCGACCCTGATTACCGTGCAAAAGCTGCTTTCGATAGCATCGAGCCTTGCTCGAAAAAAGGGTTAACAGCCGCTGGTTATATGGAAGATTCAGCAGGATATTCGGCTATCGGCAATAGCAAAGGATTGTTTGGTTATAATAAATCAACATCAGTCGATTTTTCAATTACGGTTCGTACGGCCGATGGTCTTGGCTCGGGTTATGCCATTCGTGATTTCAACGATGTATCGAAACTTAACACCAAACAAGCTACCGAAATTGCGATGCAAAAAGCCTTAGCTTCAAGTTCGGCAAAAGCTCTTGAGCCAGGCAAATACACCGTAATTCTTGAACCTGCCGCTTCGATTGATTTATTGCAAAACATGATGCGAAGCATGGATGCCCGAAATGCCGACGAAGGTCGTAGTTTCTTGAGCAAAAAAGGCGGTGGTACTCGCTTAGGCGAAAAACTTTTTGATGAAAGAGTAAATATTTATTCTGACCCAAGTAATATCGAAATTCCTACTTCGGGTTTTGGTGGCGGCGGCGGTGGCCGAATGGGCGGCGGCGGAAGCGACGGACGTCCTCAAGAAAAAATCTCTTGGATTGAAAACGGAGTCGTGAAAAATGTCTATTATTCAAGATTTTGGGCCGATAAAAAAGGCGTAAAGGCTGTTCCACCACCATCAGGCTTTATCATGGCTGGCGGTACTGAATCTTTAGCCGATTTGATAAAAGGCACAGAAAAAGGTATTTTGGTTACTCGTATGTGGTACATCCGTGCCGTTGACCCACAAACATTGCTCTACACGGGTCTTACTCGTGACGGAACTTTCTATATCGAAAAAGGACAAATCAAGTTTCCTGTAAAAAACTTCCGTTTCAACGAAAGTCCAATTATTATGCTTAATAATTTGGAAGCAATGGGCGTTCCGACTCGTATCGGTGGTTGTTTAGTTCCACCATTAAAAATCAGAGACTTTACATTCAGTAGTTTATCTGATGCGGTGTAAGATTTTATGCAAAAAGCCGTTGGAAATTTTTCCAATGGCTTTTTGATTTTATAAGAAAGACCAACATTTCACTTCTTTCTAAAAATCAGTAATTTTTTTCCAATTCCACGCATAAAACTCACCGTGTTTACTCTCTTTTTTTATGCCATCATACAGTACGCCACCCTCAGTCTGATTGGTGAGTTTTTGCCAATAGTGCAAATTTTTAAAATAATCTCCCGCTAAAGTTGCTCCCGATTTAATTTCAATGGCTTTCAGTTTTAGCCCTTCGTCAATGATAATATCAATTTCATTGCCAATACTATCTTTAAAATAATATAAGTTACTTTTTTCACCCGTATTATACCTGTTTTTAAGTAATTCAGTAATCACTAAATTTTCAAACAAAGCCCCTCTATAACTATGATATTGAAGGTCTTCGGCTTGTCGAATACCCAAAAGATTGGCAGCCAAACCTGTATCATAGAAATATAACTTAGGAGATTTTATGATGCGTTTGTTAAAGTTTTTATAATAAGGTTGTAAAAAATAAACAATATAACTTGCTTCCAAGATACCAAGCCAAGCAGCCGCTGTCTTGTGGTCAATGCCTATTTCATTACCCAATTTACTGAAATTTATTTCTTGCCCAACCCTACCCGCACACACATAAAGAAACTTCTGAAACAATGCCAAATCATTGATATTTTTCAACTGTCGAACATCTCTTTCAATGTAAGTACGAATATATGATTGAAACCAAAGCCTTGGATTTAGTTTCTCATAAATAACGGCTGGATACGAACCATAAAAAATAGATTCATTGGTTGAAAAATTTTTGCAAGGAGTTTCTTGAATTTCTTGCAAGCAAAATGGCAGTAATTCAAGATAACCAACCCTGCCCGCTAATGATTGGGTAATTGATTGTTGAAGTAAAAAATTGTTTGAGCCACTCAAAACAAATAAAGCTTTTCGAGAATCCTCATCAACAATTTGCTGCAAATAAGAGAATATTTGTGGGGTTCGCTGAACTTCATCCAAAATTGCACCATCAGGAAATTGACTCAAAAAACCACGAGGGTCATCAGTTGCGTGTGCCAGTTCATCGGGGTTTTCTAAGGAAACGTACGGTTTTTTATCAAAAAAAGCCTTGACAAGTGTAGTTTTTCCACTTTGGCGAGGACCAGTAATTGCCACGACTTTAAATGTCTGAGCTAATTGGTCTAATATTTCGTTTGATTTTCTTGTTATCATACTTTTACATATTTGGAATTGGATTCCCAATATGTAAAAGTATTTAATTTTTTAAATAAAACCTAAAAATTTACGAAGCATTATTTTCTTTAACAATCTCTTCCACTAAACTCGTCATTCACTTTCATCAAACCTTGCAGGTCTCTGTCTTTTTCAGACCTGTAAGGTTTAAAAATCAATACTCCCTTTCGCCAAACTCACTACTCGGCAATTTCATTTTCTTGTTAGTCTGATTCAAATTAAATGAAAGATTCAGCAACACAATGTTTGTTTCTTGAATGTAGTTGGTTGTTGTATAAAAATTTGCTCCGAAAGTTGTTATCCTTTGTTGGTTTACTGCCATTTTTCCAAAAACAGCATTTTGCCATTGCAGCGTTAAGTTAATTTTGTTTTCCTTGAAACTCTTTTTTACCGAAAAATTAGGCTGATAAAATCTTGAATCTGAACCTTGGGCGGTATTTCGAGCCGATAAATAAGAAATGTTAAACTGCGTACTCAACGAAGGCAAAATCTGATAACTAATATTACTATTGACGGAATAAACCCATCCTTGACTATTAACTGCCACACTTTTGTCAAATAAAGTACCTTTTATCTTTAGGTTATAGATATTTCCACCGAAGAAAATTTTGAGTTTTTTAATGGGCGAATACGTAATTCCAAGCTCAGAGCCTATCAAACGGGCTTTGCCTGCATTGGTATAAATTCGATTTAAAATTGAATCGTTTCGCACACTATTGACTCGATTTACAATATCGGTAATTTGTTGGGTGTAAACATTCATATACAACGAAGTTTTCTTGAGGTCTTTTGTCAGTCCAGCTTCATAGATTCCGATAAATTCGGGGCGAATGTTTGGGTCGCCTTGTTCGAGTGTTTCGCTGTGTTCTCGCTCTGGATATGGATTTAGCTCATTATTAGTCGAACGCTGCACTCTTCGGCTATATGCCACTTTTAATCGCAAATCTTTTCCTAAATCATACAGTAAATTAGCTGACGGGAAAAGATTGGAAAGTTTCAAAATCGTAGGTTCAGAGCCTTTATTGTCTTTAAATTCTCTAAACGCATTTTCGTAGCGTAAGCCCGCCGAAAACTCCATTTTCTTGTATTTTCCTGCATACTGCGAATACAAGGCGTGGATGCGATTCAGCACCGAAATATCAGCCGAAAATGCTGGATTAAGTACAAAAGGCTCAAAACTTCCACTTTTTTCTTGATAAGTAAAACTTCCTTCTTGACTTTGCGTACGATATTGATAGCCCAAAGCCAATTTTCCGACTCCAATTGTTTTTTCGTAATCAGCTTTTAGTCGTAGGGCATTCAATGGATTATTTCCTGTATTGAATGTGTATTGCAGCGTATCTCTAAAATCTTTACTATTTAGATTCCGATTTTTAGTATAGCCATCCAAATTTGCTTTCTCATAAAGCCCTGATAACGAGAGCGTTGAAGCATTCTTGAAAGTATGCGAATAATCCAGATTAAAAACTTTAAAATCACCCGATTTCAGTACCAAATTAGGGTTATAATAGTCTGAAACACCGACTATTTTATTGGTCAATAAATCAGTTTTTGTGTTTCGGTAATAAATATTGGCGGTTCGGTATTGCGTTCTTTCGCCCAAATAAATACCTGCTGAAATTTCATCGTTTTTACTTGCTTTATAAGAAGTAACAAACCTTACACCATAATTTTCTCGCTTATAACTCCGCTCTCCTTCACTCGGGAAACTCGTAAAAATATTATTAATCGTTGTGTTTACATCGCCAACTCTTCTTCCTGCAATATCATTTTTTAAATAATTGACCGAAAACGAAGCATCCCAATTTTCTTTTCTGTAATTTATTATTGCATCTGCTCCGTAGCGTCTTGGCTCCGACTCATTATAATAAGTATCAATTCTTGGCAAACCATATTGCAGATTTGAAGTAAGCGAAAAACCATCATTTACGCCTCTTTTCGTAACAATATTGATAATTCCTGCTTTACCATCGGCATCATATTTAGCCGATGGAGCAGTAATCATTTCGATTTTATCAATACTATTGGCAGGAATTTGGGCCAACAGCGTAGCCATATCTACTTGGCTGGGTTTTCCATTGACCATCACCAAAAAACCTTTTGAACCACGCACCGTAATTTCGCCCTCGGCATTAACAACGACCGACGGAATATTTCGCAAGACGTCAGTTGCCGTTCCGCCTTTGGCAACCTCAAACTGCTCGGCTTTAT
Organism: Emticicia sp. MM; assembly: GCF_001649495.1. Taxonomy (NCBI): domain Bacteria; kingdom Pseudomonadati; phylum Bacteroidota; class Cytophagia; order Cytophagales; family Leadbetterellaceae; genus Emticicia; species Emticicia sp. MM. Next base: position 59,188 of record NZ_LXHX01000028.1, read on the forward strand.
AAACTTGTTTTTCAATGGTGGCAATGACATCAGGTTTTAGTCCATTTACGGTAATTGCCTCTAACAATTGACTCAAAGGCGAAAGCGAAATTGCCCCTAAATCGAGCCTTGTGGTTTCATTCGATGCCTCAACCTCAATGTATTTGGTCTTATAGCCTACATACTCCAGTTTTATGATGTATTTATCTTTTTTCAGTCCAACAATTTCAAAAGTACCTTTATCATCGGCAATCGCCCCTTTGTTCAATGCCGCTGAATTTTTAGCATCCACTCTAATAGAAGCAAAAGCTAATGGCTCAGAAGTGAGCGAATCCAACAATTTTCCTTTCATAATTACGCCATTCTGGGCAACTATTTCCGAGAGAATGAAAGAACAAAAGAGAAGAAGTAAGAATCTGAATTTCATGTAAAGATTGATAGTTTAAGGCTAAACAAAATTAATGGGTTTTGGTTTATTCTTCATGCAAAACGACATTTTCTTATTCCACTTGTCGCATCATTTTGCCCTTTCATCAAAATCCATCCATTTGAAATGGGATTTTTATATTCTATTCCTATATTTATAGGCACAAAGACAAACTAAACTTATTATTTTACACAAAAACTGAAAAAGCTTTGAAAAGAAGAGATTTTATCCAGTTATCCAGCTTAGGCTTTGGTGGACTCATGATACCAAATATGCCAACTGCGGGTATTCCGATTATCGGAAATTCGGTATCGCAAGAAGCATTGATTGATGGTGCAATTGATGTGGCCGTAAAAAAACGCCTTGCCGATGCGGCTCTCAATGCCGCAAAAGCCAAAGGAGCTACCTACACCGATGTTCGTATCGGTCGTTATCTCAATCAATTTGTGGTTACTCGTGAAGACAAAGTGCAAAACATTGTCAATACCGAGTCTTATGGCGTAGGTGTGCGTGTAATTGCGAATGGTTGTTGGGGATTTGCCGCTGTGGTGGATGCTAAGTCAGAAGCTGACACCGCTCGTGCAGCCGAAGAAGCCGTTGCGATTGCGAAAGCTAACGCAAAACTCATGTCTCAGCCAGTAATCCTTGCTCCACAAAGTGGCTACGGCGAGGTAAGTTGGAAAGCACCCATTCAACGAAATTCGTTTGAAGTGCCAATCAAAGAAAAAGTTGATTTGCTACTCGGAGTAAACGACGCCGCCATGAAAAATGGTGCAAATTATGTCAATTCGGTTCTCTTTATGGTCAATGAGCAAAAATACTTTGCGTCATCTGATGGCTCATACATCGACCAAGACATTCACCGAATTTGGCCGATTGCGGCTGTGACTGCCATCGACCAAAAAACTGGTAAATTTGAAACTCGTCAGGCACTTTCTGCCCCAGTTGGTATGGGGTATGAATATTTACAGACCAATCCGAAAGATAAAGTGACGGGCATCACGACACGCTATAACAAGGGTTACGATATGCTCGAAGACGTAACCGCCGCAGCCAAACAAGCCAAAGAAAAGCTAACGGCCAAATCGGTTGAAGCAGGAAAATATGATTTGGTTCTTGACCCTTCTCACTTGTGGTTAACGATTCACGAATCAGTTGGTCATCCACTCGAATTGGATAGAGTTTTGGGCTACGAAGCCAATTTTGCGGGAACTTCGTTCGCAACCCTTGATAAATGGCAAAGTAAAAACTTTAATTATGGGAGCAAAGAAGTAACATTATTTGCTGATAAAACCCAAGTTGGCTCGCTCGGTGCGGTTGGCTGGGACGATGAGGGTGTAAAAACTAAGCAATGGGATTTGGTAAAAGATGGAACTTTGGTCAATTACCAAGCCATTCGCGACCAAGCACACATCATCGGCGAGAAAGAATCGCACGGCTGTTGTTATGCCGATAGCTGGTCGTCGGTGCAATTCCAACGCATGGCCAATGTTTCGTTGGCGGCAGGAAAAACGCCACTTTCGGTAGCTGAAATGATTAAAGACGTGAAAAAAGGAATTTATATCATAGGTGATGGTTCGTTTTCAATTGACCAACAACGCTATAATTTCCAGTTTGGTGGACAATTATATTATGAGATAAAAGATGGACAAATTGCAGGAATGTTGAAAGATGTGGCGTATCAATCTAATACCCAAGAGTTTTGGAATTCTTGCGTAAAAGTTTGTGACGAACGTGACTACCGTTTGGGAGGTTCATTCTTCGATGGCAAAGGGCAACCTTCGCAATCAAGTGCAGTTTCGCACGGAAGTTCAACCGCTCGTTTTAATGGCGTAAATGTTATTAATACGGCACGGAAAGTTTAGGATAAAGGCTCAAAGGAGCAGAGGCACAAAGGCGACCGACGCTCGGCACAGAGTGAAGAAAGAACAAAGTGGTAACAGGCAAAGAGTTTTTTTGTGCTGAAATTATTCACTAATTCTATCATTCACCAATTCGCTCATTCCATCATTCTATCATTCAAAATTCAACATTATTTATGTCAGTCATATTAACAGAAAATGAAGCTAAAATCTTGCTAAAAAAGGTTTTAAGCTATTCAAAAGCCGATGAATGTGAAATTAATTTATCGGGCAATATTAATGGAAACATCCGTTATGCACGAAACGAAGTTTCGACAAGTGGTGCATTAACCAATCAAAATCTACAAGTTCAATCTGCTTTCGGGAAGAAAGTGGGTGTAGCAACGATTGATGAATTTGATGATGCTTCGCTCGAAAAAGTGGTACGTCGTGCCGAAGAACTGGCACGTCTTGCTCCCGAAAACCCTGAATACATGGGTGTTTTGGAGCCTCAGCCATACATGAAATCAGAAGGCTATTTTGATTCAACGGGGAATATCAATCCCGATGTTCGTGCCGAAGCCGTAATGAAGAGTTTGAAACTCACTCGTGAGCAAAAATTGGTTGCAGCAGGCTTTTTGGAAGATTCAAAAGGCTACTCGGCCATGATGAATTCAAAAGGTCTTTTTGCTTATTACAAAAGTACTAATATCAATTATTCACTAACGGTTCGCACCGAAGATGGCACGGGTTCGGGTTATGTAATTAAAGGGTTCAGTGATGTCAATAAACTTGATACAGCAGCAGCTACCAAAATAGCAATTCAGAAAGCAGTAGGTTCAAAAAATGCCAAAGCCTTAGAACCAGGCAAATACACGGTAATTCTCGAACCAACAGCGGCCGCTGTTTTACTCGAAAATATCTATTTCGATATGGACGCTCGCAGTGCCGACGAAGGTCGTTCGTTTTTCAGCAAACAAGGTGGAAAAACAAAACTGGGCGAAAAAATAGTAGATGAACGAGTAACCATTTTCTCTGACCCAGCTTATGCCGATTTACCCGCTTCTCCGTGGTCAGGTGATGGGCAAACGCAAGAAAAACGTATGTGGATTGAAAAAGGTGTAGTTAAAAACCTATCTTATTCTCGTTTTTGGGCGAAAGAAAAAGGTGTAAAACCAATTCCTTTCCCAACAAACTTCATTATGCTTGGTGGCGATGCAACGCTCGATGAGATGATAAAAAGCACCAAAAGAGGCATTTTAGTAACAAAACTATGGTATATACGCTCGGTTGACCCACAAACGCTTCTACAAACTGGACTTACCCGTGACGGAACTTTTTACATCGAAGACGGTAAAATAAAATATCCAATCAAAAATTTCCGATTCAACGAAAGTCCGATAATTATGCTCAATAATCTCGAAATGTTGGGAAAAACTGAGCGTGTTGTCAGCACCGAATCGAACCAAAATTATATGGTACCACCCATGAAAATTCGAGAATTTACCTTTTCGAGTTTATCTGATGCGGTGTAAAAGCCATAAGCGTTATGCTGTAAGCCATAGGCTTTTTATAAATGTAAATTAGCCTATGGCTTATAGCCTATTGTCTAAAGCAAAAAACATGAAACCATTTATTTTTACAAGAATACAGTATAATTCGGGAGATTGGGATACTGACCAGCGAATGCCTTCAAATATTCTTAATTCTTTGGTCGAATACACAACCATTCCGATTGACGAAAAAGAGAAAGTCGTACTTCTGAGCAGTAATGAACTTTTCAAAAGTCCGTTCTGCTATTTGAGTGGGCATAAATTGGTTGAGTTTTCGAGTCAAGAACGTGACCATTTCCGGAAATATATCGAAAATGGCGGCTTTGTATTTGTGGATGATTGTAACCATGATATTGATGGACTTTTTGCCAAATCGTTTGAACAAGAAATGGCTCGGACTTTCGGAGCAAAAGCTCTTCAAAAAATACCCAATACCCACGAAATTTATAACTGTTTTTTCAAGTTTGAAGGCCCTCCAACCACCACTTTTGAGCTGAATGGTTGGGGTGACGACCTCGTGCATGATTACCTAAAAGCAGTTATTATCAACGGTAGAATTGGAGTTTTATACAGCAATAAAGATTATGGCTGCGAATGGGACTACGATTTCAGAAACAAACGTTGGCTCGCCGAAGACAATACCAAATTTGGAGTGAATATCATTAATTATGCCTTAACGGTGTAAAAAGCCGTTGCAGATTGTTACAAAATTGTTACACTTTGTCGAAATAACGGTTCTCAAAACAAACAACAAAAACAATTTGAAACAACTTGCAACAATAAAAACTATTATTAAAATTGGAAACCAAAGAACTTCATCATTACAAAACATTAGTAGCCAAATTACCACTACTAAAAAAAGAAATTGCCAAAGTTATTGTCGGCCAACAAGAAGCCATTGACGAAATTCTGATTGCACTCTTGGCGGGCGGACATTGTTTGCTTGAAGGCGTCCCTGGGCTTGCCAAAACCTTGATGGTAAGCACATTGTCGAAAACCCTCGACATGAAATTCAAACGTATTCAGTTTACGCCTGACCTCATGCCTGGAGATATTGTCGGTACGGAAATTTTAGAAGAAGACCACGAAACTGGCAAGAAATTCTTCAAATTTAATCGAGGGCCCATCTTTGCCAATATTGTTTTGGCCGATGAAATCAACCGAACGCCTCCAAAAACGCAAGCGGCTTTGCTCGAAGCCATGCAAGAATATAAGGTAACTTATGCAGGAACAAACTACGATTTACCGAAGCCATTTTTGATTATTGCCACCCAAAACCCAATCGAACAGGCAGGTACGTATCCACTTCCCGAAGCCCAACTTGACCGTTTTTTATTATATATCAAATTGGGTTATCCTTCTGAAAACGAAGAACTGAATGTATTAAAAAGCACCACTGGCTCAACCAAACCAGTTTTGCAGACCATTATGACAGATAACGACATCATTGATTTGCAAAAACTCACTCGTGAAGTCCATATCAGCGAAGAATTGATTGTTAAAATCAATCATATCGTGAGAGCAACTCGCCCAGCTACCACAAATTCGACTTATGTAAAAGACTGGTGCGAATGGGGTGCTGGCCCACGTGCTGGACAAGCCTTGGTGCTTTGTGCAAAAGCAAGAGCAGTTTTAAACGAGCGTTTTTCGGTGCTACCCGAAGATATTGATGCACTCGCTTACCCGATTTTAAGACATAGAATTTCGCTCAATTTCAGAGCTGAAGCGGAGGGAATTACTACCGATGATGTGATTAAGGATTTGTTGAAGAAGTAAAACCCAATTATGCTTACAACTGAACTAATCAAACTCAATAACCTACAATTGGCAGGAAAACTGGTGAGTGAACAACTCATGTTGGGTATTCATCAAAGCAAGCGTTTTGGTTATGGAATTGAGTTTGAACAATACCGACACTACGAACCTGGCGATGATCCAAAACGCATCGATTGGAAACTATATGCCCGAACCGATAAACATCTCGTGCGTGAATCTTCGACCGAAAGTAATTTTCATCTCAAATTTATTATTGATTTATCGGGGTCGATGAATTATGAAGAAAATGGTGTAAGTCGCTTACAGTATTGCAAAATTTTATTGGCATCATTGGCATATTTGGGCTATCGTCAAGGAGACCTGATGAGTTTGTATGCCTTGAAAAATGATGAATTATACACTTTAGTTGCTTCTGGCAAACAATCGTTTCAACGCATTTTATATACGCTTGAACAAGCAACTGCCAGCGGAGATTGGAAAAACAGCGACCCGAAATTTCCAATATTGCAATCCTCTAAACAAAAAGAAGTTATAATTATTGCTTCCGATTTTTTACAAGTTAACAACGAATGGGTTCAATTGATAAAAAACTTGGCAAATCCGCACCGAGAAGTGATTATTTTTCAAGTTTTGGGCAAACAAGAATTAGATTTTAACCTCAAAGGATTTTATCGTTTCAAAGATCTAGAATCTGAGAAAGAAATAGAATTACAAGCCGAAAATATCAAAGACGAAGTGAGGAAAAATGCCGAAAACTATCTCAAAAACTTAAAAAATGCTTTGCAAATTCCGTTTGTACATTTGGTCAGAACCGACCTTGAAGCTCCAATCGCCAGTGTTATTACCGAATCAATAAAAAGTAGAAAAATTTAACATGGAATTCTTAAATCCTTTGATACTTTGGGGGGCCTTAGCGATTTCAATTCCCATAATCATACATTTTTGGCATCAAAAGAAAGGAAAAATCATCGAATGGGCTGCCACACAATGGTTGGTTGAAAAGAACTTGCAACAATCAAGAGGCATTCGGCTCGACAATATTTTCTTGCTGATTTTGAGATGCTTGCTTTTACTATTGCTCTGTTTTTTTCTGAGTAAACCATTCTTGAAATGGTTGAACGATGATAAAACGGCGAAGAAAATCCATCTTATTCAACCAAATAAGTTAGTTACCGAAAATTACAAATTTGAAATTGAAGAAGCCTTAAAAAAAGGAGAAAAATGCTATTGGGTTCACTCAAATATCAAACAAGTTCAAGACCCAAAACAATTACCATTTCAAGAAACATTTGATGCAAATTTACTACAAAAAAGCATTAATAATATAAGTAGAGTCATTGATAATGAGACAGTTGAATTATATTTTATTAATAATTATAAGCTGAATCAATTTCCACACATTTTCGTTCCAACAGCTTTTCGGATACATACAATTACAGATTCGAGTTCAACCCAAAATCAAGATTTTATTACATTTTCGGGCAACAAAAATTTATTTGTGAATGAAAATAATGAACTCGTTAATCAAACTATTTCTAAAAAAAATGGCAAAGCAAAGCACGACGGAGCTATTAATGTTTTGATACAAAATAATGATGCCAGCGAGGCACAAAGCATCAAAGCAGCCTTGAAGGCTCTCAACGAAATTTATCAATTTGAATTTCAGATTGATGAAGCATCAGCACCCAATAAATTATATGATGCGGTCTTTTCAGACAAAATAATTGCCAAAAATCGAGAAAACAATACTTTGTATATTTTTTCAAATACAACTCAGTTCAAAAATCAAGATTTAGGTGAGGAAAATGTTATTTTTCTACCAAATCAGTTGAAACCGCAAACTTCTGAACTTGTTTTTAATGGAAATTTACCCGAATTTTTGGGCGAGCAATTTATCAAACATTTTAGTTTACAAAATTACAATCAGCCATTGAGTAAAAAGCAAATAAACGCCCTGTTTAAAGTGCAAGAATACCCCAAACAAGTAGCAAATACGTGGTTTTTAAAGTGTATTTTGTTGTTATTTATTTTATTACTAAGCATTGAGCGATGGCTTGCTATTCATAAAAACGCATGAACGAACTAAAACAAATCATAGCGAAAGTAAATTTTCAACTGTATGCAGTTGCAACATTGATGTGTTTAATGGCAGCAGGTTCTGTTTATTTTTTGATATTATTACTCACCAAATCTCTATTTTTGGCTGCATTTGGAGGATTTTTAGTTTTCACAGGAATAGCATTTTATACAAAACTATTTCAAAATAAGGAAAAAGAAGCTGTTCAACTCATTCATAAAAAACTCGGAGATACCGAATATAGCCTTGAGTTATTGAACATCGAACAACCTAATTTGGCTCAACAACTCCAACTCGAAAGACTTTTCTCTAAATCAAATCTCCAAACTCCTTTGGTGATTGATTCTAAAATTTCTTACTTTATACTGGCTTTTATAGCTTCAATCTTAGCTTATTTGTTTGTACCAAAACTCAATTTTTCTCAAAGAAATGCTTTTAATAAACAAGAAAATACAATAAACTCTACTGAAGAAGCAGCAAAAATGCCAACATTTGTTTCGGCTGAATTAAGTATCACCCCTCCTACCTATACAAGTTTATTAAGCACAAATTCTGAAAATATGAATGCCTCTGCCATTAGTGGTTCAATGTTGAAATGGCGTTTAGAGTTTTCTTCTTCGCAAGATTTGTCAGTGAAGTTGAGTAATAATCGAGGTGAAGAAATTTCACTCAAAAAATCGGGCGAAAAATTTGAGTATTCCGACCAATTGATTAGTTCGGGTTTGTATGCTTTTAAGGCATTTTGGCATGATTCGTTGGTTTATCAGTCTGACTATTATCGTCTGGAAGCGATTCCTGATTTAGCTCCAAAAATCGAACCGAGTTCAAAGGAATTATATCAACTACATTTCTTGAAAGACTCTAAAAATGTGCAGATTTCGGCCAAAATCTCTGACGATTTTCTGGTAAATCAAGCATTTATTGTTGCAACTCTGGCACGTGGGTCAGGTGAAAATGTAAAATTTAGAGAAGTAAAATTTCCGATTGCACAAGCTAATTTTAAGCAAGCCAATATTTCCAAAAATATTGATTTAAAGGCCCTCAACTTTGCCCCAGGTGATGAACTTTATTACTATTGGGCGGCATTCGATAATAAACGACCAACGCCAAATTATACAAAATCCGATACGTACTTTATTATTTATAAAGACACTTCGCAGACCGAAGAAGCAGACTTAGCAACGATGGCGATGAATATTATGCCCGAATATTTCAGAAGTCAACGCCAAATTATTATTGATACTGAAAAATTAATTGCAAAGCGTAAAAAATTAGGAAAAGAAGAGTTTAATAGTACATCTAACGAGATTGGTTTCGACCAAAAAGCCCTCAGATTACGCTACGGACAATATTTGGGAGAAGAAGAAGAAAGTTCAATCGGTGGTATAAATGCACTTCCAAGCGATGTCGAAACCGATGGAGATATGTTGAAAGGCTTCCGACACGACCACGACGAAGGGGAAGGCGACCACGAAGATGGCGAAAAACATGATGAACACGAGCATCAGCATGGTGCAGAAAACCCAAATGAAAACGACCCAGTGGCAAGCCTTTTGGCCGATTATGTGCATTCGCATGATGATGGCGAGGCAAATACATATTACGAACAATCGACTCGAAGTCTATTAAAAATGGCTTTAGAACAAATGTGGCAATCGGAATTACATTTGCGAATGTACGAACCCGAAAAAGCGATTCCGTTTGAGAAAAAAGCGTTGGAATTTTTGAAATCTGCCCAGCAAAAAGCTCGAACTTTTGTAAAGAAAACGAGCTTCGACCCTCCGCCAATCAAAGAAAAAGAAAAACGAATGACGGGTGAATTGACGAAATTTAATGCACAGTTTAAGTACGAAAAAAGTTATAACCAACAACAAATAGAAAGCTTGATTGCTGAAGTAATGGGTATTATTGACACTAAAGTTGAAGGCAAAAAACTGGGTGGCCTACAAAAGCAAAAAGTTTTGGAATTGAGTTCAGCTTTGAGTAATAAAGTGGTTAATAGTAGTTTATCCAACTGGTCGATTTTGAGCAACTTACAAGCTATCATTAATGATAAAGAACTTTCAGAAAAAGCACAATTATCCTTAAAAACAAAACTTTTTCAACTAATAAACAAGACTTTGCCTAATAAAAATACACCGAAAAATACTTCATATCTGAGCGATAAAAGATTAGAAAAAGCATTTTGGAAAAATTTTTAAAAACCGATTTATTTAATATTTTTCAGGTAAAGTTAGTAGCTAAACTGTATCATAAATCTTACTTGACAAGTTGAAAACTTGTCCTACTTTTAAAATGATTTTGACTCAAAATATATTAAATTTTACATTTTATGATTGGCTACTTTCAATTGGATTAGTCATTTTACTGGCTGCTCAGTTGTTTGCTTTGTGGAAGAAAAAAGCCAGTAAAATTAAGATTGGCTTGAATCTATTGCTTTGGTTGTGTATCTGTATGTTGTTCATTAATCCGACTTGGACAGAATCAGTAGATACGAGTAAAATCTTAGTGTATAGCGATGGAATTTCCGTTGAAAAAATTCAAAAGATAAAAGATAGTTTAAAAATCGGTGAGGTATTTTCGCAAAAAGAATTCAATAGACGAGTGAATGAAAATACAGATTTCGCCTCAAAACTGGGCAAGCTTTATTTTTTAGGTCAAGATGCTTCGCCTGAAATATTGAGTAAAATTAGTCAAAATTCTATTTCTTGGATTCCAGATTTCAAAACTGAAGAAATACAAAATATTCATTGGAAGAGTATCATAAGAAAGGGAGAAATACAGGAAATTACAGGAAAAATTGAGCTTTCTGAAGCAAAAACTATAAAAATAAAATTCGGAAGTCAAGTTTTAGATAGTCTGAATTTACAAAAAGGCTTTTCTTCTTTTAGTCTTAATTTTCCCACATTTTCAATTGGACGAACTTCTTTAAACTTAGAATTAGATCGAAAACTACTACAAACCATTGATTTTTACAGCATAAAAAATCAGCCTCAAAATATACTTTTCATCTTAAGTAATCCTGATTTTGAGAGTAAAACTTTAGCTGATTGGCTCGGAAAAGGCGGTAATAAAGTTGAAATTCTGACAACAATTGCCAAAAACACTTTGAATAATGTTTCTATCAATAAAACTGATAAAACTTTTTCGCCCGATATTATCATCACCGACCCATCGAATGCAGGTAATAGTTTAGTAAAAAAAGCATTCTCTGAAAGTAAAAGTATTTTGTTTATCACCCTCGAAAATCCAGATTTAGTGGCAAAAACTATCAATCAAAATTTGGGTACAAAATGGAAATTGAAACGAATAAGTACACAAGAAAGCAGAGCAATTTCGCAGGAATTAACAGCACATCCTTATGAATTTGAAGCAAATGCCTTCCAAAAGTCGATTTTTGATTATCCAATTGCGATTCAGAAAAAAATAGGTAAAGTAGGCATAAGTTTGCTTAATGAAACATTTCCGCTCATGCTCAGTGGTGATAGTCTGACTTATGCACGAATCTGGCAAAGTGCATTTCAAGCATTAAATCCCGCATTCGATACCAATATTGAAATTACTGCTCCGATTTTTCAAGATGTAAAAAAAGAGATCTCCTTAAATTCTTCAAGTTGGCAAAGCAAGTTGAGCATTGAAGATGACACTATCAAAACTATCCAATCGGCTATTAATCCAGCTTCTTCAAGAATTACTTATACTTTCCGAAAAACTGGTTGGCAACCATTTCAGGATTCTTTAGAAGTTTATGTTGAAGCAAACCAAAGTGCTTTGGCGAAGGAAAATTTACTAAAACCTTATTTAAAATTAGGTTCTATTTCAGCAGGTTCGGAGCAGAAACTACAAGTTATTTTACCCGAATGGGCTTGGTTTTTAATTATTTTATTGATTTTGACAGGGCTCTGGGTGGAGGCAAAAATTGGTTAAGTTAGCCAATTTTACCCATTCATTTTCTGCGACTTTATAAAGCAAGCTGCTTGACACAATCTTCTATTTAAGTTAAAATTTAATTACAACCGTTCATTTCAGCCATAAAATTTGCATTACTCTCAACTTTAAAACCTGGTTCTAATAATATAGACTTACTACTCTTGTATTTTATTTTAAGGTTATTATTTATTATAGTATTACTTCTTAAACTTTGTGCTTTAAAAACATTATTTTCGGTCGGATTAGTTGTTAAGAATTTGTAAGAAGCACAATTGATTATTACTTGTACATTCCCACTTGAAGTTCCTGAACAATATTTATCAGAAATACTATCAATAGTATATATAGTATCATCAACAGGACTTACAGTTCGGGTTAATGTTGAACCGAAATAATTTGAAAATAAAGTACCATCGTTGTATCCTAAATTAAAGGGAGGAAATCCAGTTAATGATGTTGTTATAGGTGCACTTTCTCCTTCTTCAATCCTATATATACCAGAGAGTATTGCTTGAGGTCGAGGTTTTATTATAATATTTGAATTACTCGAAGCCCCATATTCAATAGGAGATGTTGATCTAAATCGGATTCGATAGCCCTCTCCTGCAGAGATATTATCTGGAATCCTTATCATATATTCATTATTTACCTTAGTAAAGGAAATATCGGTAAAATTAAGTCCTTGGGCATCGGATATTTGGGGGATAAATAAATTGTCAATGTTAAAATTTCCTTGTGTTTCTAAATTAGCTATTTGTGTTTCACCACCAATACATTTTATTGGTATGTTATTTTGGGTTAAAGGCAGATTTGAATAAATTTTACGTCCTGTATTCGGTAGGTAATTGATGTTTAATTTACCTGGCAAAATATCTGAATCACAAAGATAATTTCCAGTATTAAGGTTAGTTATTGTAATTTCTGTTGGAGATTGAGCGGACGTCAGAGTCCCAATAATGTATCCATCTTGATTGATGGTAATAGGTTGTAAACCAAATATTGGAAACGTTATATACGGACTAATATTTGTTATGACATGATATAAACCACTACCACCTTTAAGTTCAAATGGAATATTGAATGGGTCATCAGTATATTTGTCAATTGTACCTGATACAATTCTACCTTCCCCTTTTTCACTATAACTAACATTATTAACTAAGATTTTTGAAATTGAAGGTGTATTTGTTTCATAGCCTAAATTGTAAACCCCGCTTCCAACTTCCACAGGAATTGCACCTGAGAAAGTACCATTTATTTGTGTAGTTTGGCCTATATATATTTTTTGTTCATCATTTTGAAAATAAAACTTTAAAATTGTTCCAGTGGGAAATGCATTAATTGTATTGTAGCTAATACTAAATAAACTCGTTGAATTTTTACAGGGTATAAAATACGTGTTTATACTTGTAATTTGAGGAGCAAACTTAACTTTTACGGTATCTGGAATATTTACAAAACCGCAATTGTCGTAAGCATTTGCAATAAAAAAATCTTCATCTTTATTGATAACTAAATTTGTTCCGAGAAAGACTGCTGGATTTTGAAATTTATAAGAAAGTAGTGGCATTTGTGGGGTAATATTCAACTCAAAATTAAGCGGAAAAGTCTCCGATACAATCATATTACCAAGTGTTGAGCTAAGAATACGACTTGAATAATATTTTTTAAGCGTTGTATAAAAGTTTCCACTTAGAGTTTCTAAAACATTATTTTGTTCATCTACTCTTACAAACCTTATCCAACAAAAATCATCGGGAATATTCTTCGTATCTATTTCTGCCAAAATTTCATCAGAGGTATAATCGCTTATTTGACAATTTACCCAAATGCCAGTTTGTCGATTGAGAAATTGAACACCAACTTTAAAATTATTTGGTATATCTCCAAATACATAATAATTAATCCTCAACGTATTTTTATAGTTATTACAAGAGACATTTATTTTTTGAAATTTAAGAATATAAGGATTATAATCAACTTTAAGCGTTTTAATAAAAGGCTCTGAAAAGCAGCCATTTGTAACTTGGTTTATAACAAATGAAGTATCTTTTGAAAAATAAAACGGTTTATCTAACTTAATAATTTGATTAGTTGATGTGATAAAATTCCCACCATTCCCGTAAAACACTGTAGGGTTGTATCCATTTGTAGCAACTGAATCATTATTAGTCCATCCACCAAAACTAAGAAATGGATACTCAATTATACCATTAATTTCAACAAACCTTTGGAAAGAAAACCTTTCTGGGTACAAAGATTTTATTCTTACAGGTCCGTTATAGGTCTTGAATGTATTCGGAATAACGACAAATTTTTCACCAACTTCTATTTCAAGATTTGGGTTTGGATACCCAAATTCTACAAAAAACTTATTATTAGCACTAAAATTCCCATTAGAAGTCCAATCGAGCCAAAGTGTATCACCAACACAAATTTTAGGTTTTAAGAGCGGTGCAAGCAATACAGCAGTCCTTGAAGGGTCTGTGCTTGATACTTGATAACTACCTGCTACACTACCTGTTCCACACTGGTTCCAAGTATTTATCGGAAAATAAGTACCCGTTTGAAAAGTCATTGAGCGGATATAACCATCATTTTCTATTCCCGTTTCTGTATTTGCTTCTAACGGATACGTTCTTCCATCCGACATTTTCACCCAACCATCATTGCAATTAGTAATGTAGTTTACTGCGAAAGTGCCTGGAGAAATAGAATATGTTGAATTGGCAAATGTTAAGTTGGGTATTTCTGTAATTTGAATTGGGTTATTATAAATAATACCTTCAAGATTTGGATTTGAGGCGACGATTGAGAAATAATAATATGATAAACTACTTGTTGTACTAGTTGATGGGATGGTAAATTTAATTGTATTTGCAGATACCCAAGTGGCATCGATTTCTTCATAAGCAGAAATGTATGACATCCGCAATGAAAATGGTTCAGTACTGACATATCTTCCAAACCTAACCTTATAATCACTTCCCTGATTTAGTGTTTGATTACTACTTACTTGAACAAAAATTTCTTGTCCTTTACAAAATTTGGTAGATGAAACAGACTCGATATTTATACTTGGAAGCACATTAACTTGAATCCCTCCCGAAATTTTATTTTTGCAAGCATTAAAGTGTTGTGTGTAAAAACCATTAGTTAGTTGATAATAACCAGATTCTTTTGGAAAATTAAACTTAACATTTCTTTGTTGGTCGATAGATAACTTAATTTTTGAATTAAGAAATAAATCTAATTCATCGTATTGAAAACCGCTTGAGGTTTGTGAGGTATAACCTGTAATTAAGAAACTTTCTCCATATTTCACATTATACGTTCCAGATATTGAATGACTACCCATATCTTTTACGATTATCGAAGTTGTTGCTTCGATATCTTTTTCTATAATTTTAACTTTTAACTCATAAGTGTCCGAAAGTTGAGTTGAAGGAATGTCAATAATCAAAGAAGAGTTTAATCGTGTAAAATCTGGGTTTGTAATTTGCCCAGTGGAGCTTTTTAGTTGAAGTTGAAAATTAATTCCTGTAGATGGAAGTGGGTTTTCGGTAACCAATTTCACAACACATTTGCTTCCTGCACAAACAAAATTAAACTCATCTGCATTGGCTATTCTAAATTTTTCTCTATTTACTTTTAAATTATATCCAAAGATGATGTCTCTTGTCCCACAAAAATTACTGGCTCTTTTTATACCATAAACTCCTGTGGAAATTAAAATTTCATTGTAACTAAATTGGCGAGTATCGCCATTACCTTGACTAAAATATTTCTTTCCTGATATTGTTTCAATATCTACATCCGTTCCTGTATAGATTTTAAAAGGTAACTCTACAATATCATTTTTGTTGTATTGACCATTTTCGATTAGTGTCTTTTCAGTGTATATGTAAGAATAATTTGGTTTTGAATATATCGAAATGTAATTATTATAAACAATAAGTGCAGGGGATGTTGAGCGTATTTTTACATTTACATATTTATAGTATTCAAACCATGTACCTGGATATGTAAATTTTATTTGATTATTAATAATTTCAATACTTTGAGAATGTAATAAAAAATTCCTGCCATCTGTTGTGTAAAACTCAATAAAAAATTGATTATCCGAGGCAAAACTTCCCGAAGTTGTAACAGAAACAGTAGTAACTGTATCAATACAAGTTTTGGTTATTTCATTACCTACACTAATTTCCTGTGCATTTGAAGTAAAGTAAACACAAAAAAGAAAAAGAAATTTAATAGTAAATATTTGTGTGTGAGTCCGTGATTTCATTTTACCGAAAAAGAGAGTTAAAGACTCTAATTAACACACAAAAAATGAATTGTAAAAAAATACTTTCGCCTTTTTAGACGAAAGTATTTTTTTGTTATTTCAAAGCCTCTGCCCCATTCTTAATCTCTTCAACTACATTTGGGTCGAGAAGTGTTGAAATATCACCCAAATTTGAAGTTTCGCCTTCGGCAATTTTACGTAAGATTCTTCGCATGATTTTTCCCGAACGAGTTTTCGGTAAACCACTCACAAACTGAATTTTATCAGGTTTAGCAATTGGCCCAATCACACGAGAAACCGTTGCCAAAATATCTTTCCGAGTTAATTCTTCATCATGAATCATGCTTTCACAGATTACGTAAGCATAAATGCCTTGCCCTTTGATGTCATGCGGGTACCCCACAATGGCACTTTCTACTACGCCTGTGTGCATATTGATGGCATTTTCCACTTCGGCAGTACCAATTCTGTGTCCAGAAACATTCAATACATCATCTACACGACCTGTAATTCTATAAAAACCATTTTCATCTCGCATTGCACCGTCACCTGTGAAATATAGGTTTGGATATGCCGAGAAATAATTGGTGCGGCAACGCTCATGGTCGCCCCAAGTTGTACGTAAAATTGATGGCCACGGGAATTTGATACACAAATTTCCGCTTACATCGCCACCCAAAATCTCATTTCCGTTTTCATCAACCAACATCATTTGTACACCTGGAAGTGGTAATGATGCCCAAGCTGGTTTTAAAGGTGTGATTCCCGCCAATGCAGAAATCATAATTCCGCCAGTTTCAGTTTGCCACCAAGTATCAACTACTGGACATTTATCTTTTCCGATATTTTTAGAATACCATTGCCAAGCTTCTTCGTTGATTGGTTCCCCAACCGAACCAAGCACTTTCAACGAACTCAAATCTTTTCCTTCTACATATTCTAAACCAAAACCCATCAATGAGCGAATGGCAGTTGGAGCAGTATAAAGAATATTCACTTTGTGTTTTTCAACAATATCCCAAAAACGACCAGCGTCTGGGTAAGTTGGTACGCCTTCAAATAATACTGAAATTGCTCCCGAAGCCAAAGGACCGTAAACGATGTATGAGTGTCCTGTTATCCAACCAATATCTGCCGTGCAGAAATGAACCATACCTGGTTTATATTGGAACACATTTTGAAAAGTGTAGGCCGCATAAACCATGTAACCGCCGCAAGTTTGTACTACCCCTTTTGGTTTTCCAGTCGAACCCGACGTATAAAGAATAAAAAGTGGGTCTTCTGAGTCCATTTCTTCGGCTGGACAATCGCTTGTTACGTGTTTTTCTTCTTCCTCCCACCAAACATCACGGCCTTTAATCATACTTACGGGCGTGCGAGTACGAGTAGCCACAATGACTTTCTTCACCGATGGACAACCAATCATGGCATCATCAACGGTATCTTTCATCGGGATCGCTTTGTTTCCACGCACTGCACCGTCAGTCGTTACAACAGCTACGCATTGTGAGTCATTGATACGGTCGGCGATTGAAGATGCTGAAAAGCCACCAAAAACAACTGAGTGAATCGCACCGATTCTGGCACAAGCTAAAACGGCAATCGACAATTCGGGAATCATTGGCATATAGATACACACACGGTCGCCTTTTTGTACACCATTTCGTTTTAAAACATTAGCAAAGCGACACACACGCTCAAATAATTGGCGGTATGTGAGTGTTACGCTCTCTTCATTTGGGTCGTTTGGTTCCCAAATAATGGCGGGCTGATTTGGCTTATCTTTTACGTGACGGTCAAGACAATTTTCTGTAATATTGAGCTTTCCGCCCACAAACCATTCTACTTTTGGTTCACTGAAATTCCAATTCAGCACTTTTCTCCATGGCTTTCTCCATTCAAAATTATTGGCTGCAATTTCGCCCCAAAAATCTTCGGGACTTTCTACGCTCTTCTTGTAAGCTTCTTCGTATTCTTGGAAAGAGTTGATTTTCATTTGAGGTAATATTAAAAAGTACTAAAATTGAATAAATGTATGATTCTAAATAATTTGATTTTTAATTTCATTGCCGTCTGCTTTAGCTGACGGTTCTAAGAAAAGTATCAAAACACGACTTTAGCAAAAAATAGCACAATTTAGGCTAAAGCCAAGTCGATTTGAATTAATATCTACCGTCAGCTAAAGCAGACGGCAATGAACTTTAATTTCTATACTAAGGTGTCGAATAAATCACCCATAACCTCACGAACGGCCCCGCAGTTCTCTAATAACAAGTAACCAAAACTCACCCAGTAATCCAGCCACTTTTGGGCATTTTACTTAAAATAAATATGACTACATAACAAATAATGGTTGTTAGAATAAACTGCGTTGCGATACCGATACTTGGGTGAATCCATTTGAAATTTATCTGAAACTGACGTGATAAAGTCTTCATTGGAATCAAGTGCATTAGATACATTCCGTAACTAAATTTATCTAATTGAGCGGTTAAAGTTGGTAAAATCTCAATATTTAGCAGATTTTTAAAAGTCAAAAATGCTGAGATTGACATCAAAATAACCGACGGACTTAGATAATCAAACAAACTTGATTCATAAATCTTGTTGTTTGCTAAAGTCGAGAAATAAATTCCTATGAAAGTAATTATCCAACTTATCAGAAAAACAGTTAATGCAATAAAACCGACCTTTTTTTGTGATGAATTAATTTGGAGATTTCCTAAAAAATATCCTAAAATAAAGTAACCTAAGTAACCCGAAAAATATCTAATCTCAAAATTGATTTTGATACCCAAAAACTTTTCAAAATAAAGATAAACTGTACAGGCGATAAACCACATTATCAAGAAAAACTTCACTTCTTGGTCAGTTGCTTGCGTAATCCATCGACTTACAATTGGTGAAAATAAATACAGCCCCAAAAGCATATAGACAAACCATAAATGCCCCGAACCACCTGCACCACCCGTTAGTATTTTTTTAAGAATATTAACGAACTCAAACTTTGTTTTTTCGGCTGGAATGAGTCCAAAATAATTTCCCCAAAGCATAAAAATGATGGTCCAAAGCAAAAAAGGAATAAATATTCTGGAAAATCGTTTCGATAAAAAATCTGTCAGGTTTTTGTATTTTCCTAAGAGCAAATATCCCGAAAGCATCACAAAAACGGGTACTGCAAATCGACCAAAAGCATTGGCAGCATTGCAAATCCACCACCAACTATTGGGTACTTTCCCCATCAAGTAAATACCTCCTGCTGCACAATGAAGCATGATTACGGTTAGGGTTGCAAAAACTCTCAAATTTGAAATCCAGATTACTTTCATAACTTTTTTACTATTTATTGTCAGTGAAGACACTGACAATATTGACAATGAAAACGTTGACAATGGAAAGCCGTTGTCAGTGTCCTCACTGAGAACATTTTACTGAAACACACCAATTTTTCTACCTCTAACACACTCTTCTATCTCTGTTAAAATAGTTATATCATCAATCGTTGAAGGCACTGTAAATTGCTCACCATCAATGATTTGGCGAATAGTTTTTCTTAAAATTTTACCTGAACGAGTTTTTGGCAAACGCTTCACAACCACGGCATTACGGAAAAAAGCAACTGCCCCGATTTGGTCACGAATGAGTTGAACCAACTCATGTTCCATTTCATCTTGTGTAAAGTTTATTCCATCTTTCAACACCACCAAACCAATTGGACGCTGCCCACGAAGTTCGTCAGCAATTCCAACTACAGCACATTCAGCAACAGCTTTGTGAGAACCAACAATTTCCTCCATTTCACCCGTTGAAAGGCGATGCCCTGCCACATTGATTACATCATCAACCCGACCCATGATAAAAACATAACCGTCTTCGTCAATGTATCCACCATCACCTGTTAAGTAGTAGCCATCAAATTTATTGAGGTATGAACTTCTGAAACGCTCGTCGTCGTTCCAAAGTGTCGGAAGGCAACTTGGTGGAAGTGGCAATTTTATACAAACATACCCTTCTTCGTTTGCTCCAAGCTGTTGACCATTTTCACCCAGAATTTGCACATCAAAACCACAAACTGGCTTAGTTGCAGAACCTGCTTTTACTGGAAACTGTTCAACTCCCATCATATTGGCAACAATTCCCCAACCACTTTCGGTTTGCCACCAGTGATCAATGATTGGTACTTTAGCAATTTCTTGTAGCCATTCCAACGTTGGTGGATCACAACGTTCTCCAGCTACAAAGATAGATTTCAAAGAAGAAGTATCGTATTTTTCTTTCAATTTTGCCTCGGCATCTTCTTTTTTAATAGCTCTGAAAGCAGTTGGTGCAGTAAAGAAAACATTTACTTTATGTTCTTCAATTACTCGCCAAAATGTTCCAGCATCAGGATTTCTGACTGGTTTTCCTTCAAAAAATACTGTTGTACAACCGTAAATTAGCGGAGCATAAACAATGTATGAATGACCCACAACCCAACCCACATCTGATGCCGCCCAAAATACTTCATTGGGCTTTACATCGTAGATATATTTCATCGAGAAATTTAGTGCTACGGCATGTCCACCATTATCTCTTACGATTCCTTTTGGCTTTCCTGTTGTGCCAGATGTATAAAGTACATAAAGCGGATCAGTTGCATTTACTGATACACAATCGACTGATTTTGAACCACTTACGTAAGAAGTAAAATCAATATCTCGACCATCAATCATAGTTGCTTGAGCCATTGGGCGTTGCAAAATCAAGCAATGAGAAACTTTATGTTCTGCCAAATAAATGGCTTCATCGAGCAAAGGTTTATATGGAATCACTTTGTCGAATTCGATACCACAAGAAGCAGAAATGATTACTTTTGGATGAGCATCGTCGATTCTGATGGCGAGTTCGTGTGGAGCAAATCCACCGAAGACTACCGAGTGAACAGCCCCCAGTCTCGCACAAGCCAACATCGAAAATGCAGCTTCGGGAATCATGGGCATATAAAGTACAACGGTATCGCCCTTATTTACACCCAAAGATTTTAAAGCACCCGCAATTTTCGAAACTTCGGCTTGTACTTGGGCATAACTATATTTAACGACCTTATTTGTTGCTGCCGAATCGTAGATGATTGCAGCTTTATCGCCTCTTCCTTGCTCAACGTGGTAATCAACCGCCAAGTAGCAAGAGTTCATCAATCCACCTTCAAACCAATGGTAAAAGCCATTTTTATCCTGCGAAAGAATCGTTTGCGGTTTTTCATACCATGCTATTTTATCAGCTTGCTCAGCCCAAAATACTTCGGGTTGCTCAATGCTTCGCCTGTAAAATGAGTCATAATTCATTACTTTTATTATAGTTTTGTTGTACATTTTTAATTTTGAATGAGTGAATGATAGAATGAGTGAATAAAAAAAAATCACTTTTTTCTATTTCATCATTAATATATTTCGATATAGATTCATTCATTGAAGCATTCACTCATTGAAGCATTATTAAGCCACCACTCCCGAAGCCATCATGTTTATTTTCTTCACCAAATCACGGGTTGAAAAGGGTTTCGGAATGTATAAATCTGCCCCGACACTATATCCTTTTTCGATATCGGCTTCTTTGCTTTTGGCACTTAAAAAGACCACTTTTGTCTCTTTGGTTTCATTTCCACCTTTGATAAATCGACAAACTTCGTAGCCATCAACTTTTGGCATCATGATGTCGAGCAATACGATTTTCGGATGCTCTCTTTTGATAATGTCAAAAGCCTCTTCACCATCTCTAGCGATAAAGACGATAAACCCTTCTTTTTTCATTAAAAACTCTAATGAAAGTAAGATATTTGGTTCATCATCAACGATTAATACCTTTATATTTTTCTGTATATTCATGGTCGTAGTATTTGTTGTAATAGATTTTTTCCTATTATTTTGCTTAGTTTTATTTATTCAATGGGAATAGAAAAGGAGAATTTTGAACCTTTCCCAACTTCACTTTCTACCCAAATTTCTCCGTTATGCAACTCTAAAATCCGTTTTGAAATTGCCAACCCAAGTCCACTACCTTTTGGTTTTTTGATAGTTTGATCGTGTGCCTGATAAAATTTATCAAAAATTAGCTCTTGATATTGTTTTGCAATTCCAGCTCCATCATCAATCACATTTACGTGCAGATTATTATCTTGCTTATATGCTGTAATGGTAATTGTTCCTTTATTAGCTTCAATAAATTTCAGTGCATTTGAGAGTAAATTGAGCATAACCTGCATAATTCTGTCTCTATCTCCCTCAAATTTGGGCAGTTTTTTATCAATTTTTATATTGATTGTAACCCCTTTATCTTTTGCCAATTGCTCAATCGCATCAATAGAATCCAAGATAATTTCTTCGAGGTTGAGCGTTTCTTTAGCCACTTTTACTTTTCCTGACTCAAATTTTTCTAAATCTAACACTTGATTTATCAAACGACTCAGGCGGTCAGATTCTTTAATGATGGTATTTAAGAAATGTTGTCTTTCCGAATGCTCAATGTCTTCATTATCGTATAAGATTTCTGACAAAGCTTTTATCGAAGTAAGCGGCGTACGAATTTCGTGCGTAACGGTCGATAAAAAATCATCTTTGAGCTTATCGGTCATTTTCAATTGCTCGTTGGCGGCTTGAAGCTGCTCGGTAAGCAATTTTAATTCTTGCGATTTTTGCTTCAATTCTTTATTTACCGCCATCAACTCTTGCGATTTTTTCAAGATTTCAACAACCTCATTGAGTGTAATTTCTTCCTCTTTTGCCACCGACGAAACCATCATCCGTGCCGAGGCAGTTCCGACAATTCCTGAAAGTAATTTTTCGGAATAATTCACAAAACGGGCATCAGCATAGCGAGTTTTGAGGTTAATATTATTACGTGTTGCAAAAACCCTTGCAATTCTCTCAGTGCGACTTGTTCCGAGAAAACTTTCGAGCAAATTCATAATATCGCTCACCAAAGCTTTTCCCCGCCAAACAACCGAGTTTTCTATACCTTTTGAATACTGAAATACATCAACAAACAATACTGCTTGATTATGCTCAATTGATGTTTGTTTACTGCACAAGGAACCGAAAAAATAAAGTACTATATTGAAAAATAACGTCCAAAATGTAGCATGAGAAATATTATCCATGCCCATCATACCAAATAATTCGTAAGGTTTTAGTAATGAAACACCAAATAAACCTTCTGTCATAATTTTATCAGATATTACTCCTGAACTTACGAGTGACGGAATAATTAGGGTAAAAAACCAAATAACTGTTCCACCAACTAAACCCGCCATTGCACCTTTTTGTGTGCCTCTTTTCCAGAAAATTCCTCCCAAAACTGACGGTGCAAACTGAGCGACAACAACAAAAGCTGTCATTCCGATGGAAACCAAAGAGTATTTTTCGGTAATAAATTTGAAATAGAAATACCCCAAAAATATGATGAGAGCGATCGAAAAACGTCTCATAAACTGAATCACTCGACTCGGATTTAGGTTAATAATTTCTTTTGATGCAGGAATTCCTAAGAAAATCGGCATCAGTAAATTATTACTCACCATTACGCTAACTGCTATCGTTTCTACGATAATCATACCTGTTGCTGCCGAAAAACCACCTATATAAGTCAAAATCGCTAAAAACTCATCAGAAAAATGCAGTGGAATCGACAAGACATACATATCAGAATTGACCGCTTGCCCATTAAAAATAATTCCTCCCGCAAGGGTAATTGGCATTACGAAAATATTGATGAGCAACATATATAGTGGAAACATCCACATCGCTCGATTGATATATTTTTCATCAACATTCTCGACGACCGTCACCTGAAACTGACGTGGTAAAAACAAAAAGGCCATTGTGGCAAGTAACGTATGCCAAAACCACATCGACATCCCACTTTCATTTTCAAGCACAAAATTTTTTTTAGCAGCTTGAAGTAATTTTGCTTTGTTATAAATATCTTCAAAACCATCAAAAAGCCAGTAGGTTACATACATTCCGATGGCTAAAAAAGCGATGAGTTTAATGATTGATTCAACTGCAATAGCTGTTACCATTCCCTCGTGTCGCTCGGTTGCTTCTACGTTTCGAGTACCAAATAAGATGGTAAACAGAATCAGCAAAATGACAATGTAAAAAGTATGGTCAACTAAAATATTGCTATTTAACAAACTTTTTGTTAGAATTCCGAAGCTATTTGAAATGGCTTTTAGTTGTAATGCAATGTACGGAATACCTGATAGTAAGCATATTATAGTTACTAATACTCCCAAAGAACGATTTTTGCCATAACGTGACGATATAAAATCGGCGATACTCGTCAAGCGTTGAGTTTTACAGATACGTATGATTTTCAAGAGTATCGGAAAAGCCAAGAACATCACCAAAGTTGGGCCGATGTAAACTGCTAAAAAATCAAGCCCATCGGTTGAGGCTCGCCCAACACTTCCGTAAAATGTCCATGCTGTGCAGTAAACTGCCAACGAAAGTGCATAAATGTTAGGATTGCTAACAATACTCTTGGAGTTTTTTGATTTTTTTTCGGCCTGATAGGCTACAATAAACAAAAACGCCAAATAATAAATTGAGATAAGTCCTAAAATGTAGCTATTCATGTTCGTGTGTTTCTTCTACATTTTTAGATTCTGCAATGATAGCAATGATGATAATTCCCACCGCCCAAACACTGAAAACATACACATAAACAAGGGGCATGCCGAATATAAAAACGGCTTTATTGAACAACGATAATAAGGGAAAGTTGAATAGACAGACCAAGAAAATCGTTATTGCAATGGCTCTTTGTTGCTTCATGTAAGGTTTCTTATTTATTGCACTAAGCTACGACTAACATGGTACTATTCAAAGATTTATTTAGCTATTTTTGCTAAATAAGTATAGTTTTTAATTTTGTGGAGAATAATAGATTTTACTTACATTGAAGATTTACAATTAAGAAGTGTTGATTTTTGAAGTGAAAATAATTTTAACAAAACTTACCTCAATAATCAAAAATCCTTAATCATCAATCGCTAATATCCCTGATTTAATAACATTAGCTTCTCCCCCTAAAATAAGAATGTATGCCAATGGGAGTTTTCCTCAACTGGCATACATTGCTCTATTAAACCCTAAGCCTTACTTATTATGGTAATTCACTTATTATCTTGCTGATAGTCGAACGGCTTAGAAATCAACTATTTTTCAAAAATCAATCTTTTGAATCGAATTCGCCTTGTAGCGAATACAAACCGAATGTTCCTAAAGCTCCCGCAATCATCGGACACAGAATTACGGTGTAAATAATTGCTGGAATTACGTTTTCGCCACCTTTATTCCAGAGCATAATCGCTTGATTCACAATTAGATAGTAAACCGCACCAATTCCGATTAATATCCAAACTATTCCTAAAATTCGTTTTATAGCATTCATTGTATTAATGTTTTTATGTATTGAAAATTTAACATTTATATAAGAACATCCAATTTGGACGTTCCTACGAGTACAAATCAATCATTTACTTTGTTATCTTTTCCATCTAAGTAGATTGTTCCAATAACGAAACAAATACCTGCAAGAATTATCGGATACCAAAGACCTTCGAGATAAGGTTTTTCGATAACTGGAGCTAAACCCGACTCGGCCGCTACACTGTTTACTTTCTGTGCGTTCGATACCAAGAAAGTTGCAATTGCAGGAAGTAGTCCGCCAAAGATACCATTTCCGATGTGATATGGCAACGACATTGATGTATAGCGAATCTTGATTGGGAACATTTCAACTAAGAATGCAGCAACAGGGCCATAAACCATCGTCACGAACAACATCTGAATAAATACTAACCACGTAAGCGTCCATTTATCAGTATCATTAATTGTCACTGTTTTCTTGGTTTCAATGATTGGTTTACCGTCTTTTTCGCTAATTTCGACCGCACCATTTTTCAAGGTTTTAGTTTTTACTTCTTTGTATGTTGTTCCGTCAGTAAATGCCTTTGTTATTGTATAAACTGAGTCAACACCACCATTTTTATTTTTAGCATTTTCTTTCAATTCAGCAACTGATGTTGTTTTTTCTACGATTTCAGTTTTACCTTTGATGTCAACCGTATCATACATTTTTGAGTATATGGTGCGGTAAGAAAGAATTGCTACTAACATACCTGCCATCATAATCCACTTACGACCAATACGGTCAGATAACCAACCAAACACTACGAAGAAAGGCGTTCCGAGACACAAACCCCAAATCATAATACTATCGACTTGCTCTTTCGGTACGTTCATGATTTTTTCGATGAAAGACATCGCATAAAATTGTCCTGTGTACCAAACCACACCCTGCCCCATCGTTACGCCTAATAGAGCTAACAATACAAATTTGAAGTTCAATTTATTTCCGAAAGATTCTTTTAAAGGATTTGTAGAAGTTTTTCCATCCGCTTTTGCTTTTGAAAACAACGGAGACTCGTGCATATTACGACGAATGATATAAGAAATACCAACCATCAAGATGGAAGCTAAGAATGGAATTCTCCAGCCATAGGCATCAAAATCTTCTTTGCTTAAAATTGCTTTGGTAAGAGCAATAACGATCAATGAAACTATCAAACCAGCCGTAGCAGTAATCTGAATCCATGAGGTCATATAACCTCTTTCGTTAGCTGGTGAGTGTTCGGCAACGTAAGTTGCAGCACCACCGTATTCACCACCAAGAGCCAAACCTTGTAATAATCTGAGTAATAAGACCAACAAAGGAGCGGCTACACCAATTGTTTCGTAGGCGGGAATAATACCGATGGTGAAAGTTGCTCCTCCCATCAACAATAAGGTAACCATGAAGGTATATTTTCTACCAATTAAGTCTCCGAGACGACCAAAGAATAATGCACCAAATGGGCGAACAACAAAACCAGCTGCAAATGTTGCTAAGGTTGAAAGAAACGAGAGCGTTTCGCTTCCTGGGCCTGCTGGGAAGAATTTTGTAGAGATAATGGTCGCCAAACTTCCGAAGATATAGAAGTCGTACCACTCAATCATCGTTCCTACGGATGATGCTCCAATAATGGAAAACATCGAACTTTTTTTACTTTCAGACATAGTGCTAATCAATTAAGGGTTTAAGTAATATTAGAGTTGAGTTTTATAAATAGATTTGTAATTGAGCAATAAATTCGCCAAAGTGCTTTTGCTTAGTTGTTGCAGTTTCAATTCCTGGACGTAACGAATACTGCGTTGTGATTTTTGCATGATGACCATCAATCAACCAGTTTACGCCTAAGTCAAAGTTTGTAACTGCTTTTGGAAGTGCATCAAAGTTTTTATAAGTAAATGCTGTAAATGGTTGCACTCTCATTTTAGGTTTTTCGCTTCCTTTTGGCATCAAGATACCCACTTGTGTATAAAAAATATCACCTGTTCCAATCATTGGTTGGGCATTTCCTGCACCTGACATCAATTTTCCACTTCCTTCATAAGCGGCATTCACGACACCTTCATTCATAATACCGATGTTTCGGATATAATTTGGCCCAAAATTATAGTTGAAATATCCAGCGTAAGCAGTTACTGCTGTATTTTTTGCTTTATCGCCAAATGGCATATCTAAGAAAGCATCAACCGAAAGCAAGTTTACGTTATGGCTTTCGAGTTTTCCGTTTACTGAAGATTTCGTACCTTTCGCTTGGCTGTAAAAACCTGCTCCGATATTAAAGACACGCTTTGTACCTAAATACGTACCAACTTTGAAAGGTAACAAATTTGATTCATTATCAAGGAATTGATACTCAACATAAGCAGTTTTTGCCCAATTACTTTTACCGTTGTTATCAACCGCAGCAGCCTTTGACGCATCGGTTACATTGGTTGGAGCTAAACTTGTATTGAAAGGCTTATTCATAGCCAAACGGTATTCTAATTTATTCAATTTACCTTTGGCAAAGAAACCATACTGACGAGCAAATTGGTCGGCATTATCAATAGTAGCCCACGAGAAAATCGGAGAGTCAACTGTCAAGAAATTGAGTGTTGAGGCCATTGTCATGCGAGAAATTCCCATGAAATAATGTAAACCTGCTCCAATGCTCAAGCTCGAATTTTTGTTTTCTTTGGTCGGCAATACAACGTGATATTCATTCCAAGCATCGTGAAAGAAGATTTGTGGTTTCTTTCCATTGCCATAGCCGCCCGTTCCAGTTGTGCCAGAGCCACCACCATTGATGAAAGTTTGATTATTGATTCCGATGTGAGCAAGTACCATGTAGCGTTTACTAATTTGTGCGTAGGCCAACATACGTAAACGGCGGCCTGAAATATCAAAATTTGTTTTAGCAGCTTCGCCCGCAATCGTTGTTCCAGGGTTTAGTTGTGTGCCTCTGAACCAAATCTGATTCCAAGTAAGCAAACGAATAAACTTCGACCCTTCGGGATTAACATTCAATTTGATTCCACCACCGTAATCAGCAGAACCTTGAGCTTGTATAATACTATAGCTAAATAAAAAAAGCGATAAGGTGAATAGTAATTTTTTCATATTAGGTCTTTTATTATGGTTTTGTTGTACGTCGTTAAGACGATACAAAACTTTCATAAAAAGACACGTTTCCCAAATCCTTGATATAGCTTTGCTAATAATAGATAGAATTCATTGTACTTTAAAATTTCTTAAAAATCATAATATTAGCACACTAAATTAGTATTTTACAGAATTTTATTTCAAAAATAACTATAAAACAGAATATTATATGCACTTTACCATCAATCAAAGCTAAAAATCAGAATTTACTTTAAAATACTTATTAGATAGAGAATAACAGGAATTAATTGTATTATTCAAAGAAAAACTATACTTGTTTAAGTATCTTTCAACAAAATCTATTTATTTCTTGAATCTCTCCCATTTGATAAGCATAAACTTATCGCCCAACTCAGTTACTACCATCCCTGCTCCTTTTAGGTTATCTCGATTGGCATAAAATTCGGCTAACTCCTTATGGTTCATCACTTTATATGTCGGATGATAGAGTGTTTGTTTAGGTATCTTTACTTGATATTTTTTCACCCAATTCATCACAGAAACGTGACTTACACCCAATAAACGCTCGATTTCTCGATAACTTACCCCTTCAATGTATAATTGAAGGGCTTTGATTACATAATAACTTTCAATGCTTTTTCCCATCTTTTCGACAGTGAAATTATAGCCACAATCTTTACACTTAAAGCGTTGACGCTCTTTAATTATACCATTTCGTGAGATATTGTTTGAATCACATTGGGGGCAATTAGGTAGGCTCATAGTATCTATATATTTTTAGCAAAGATATACTTTATTAGCAAATATAGATTATTTCAAGATTTTATTTCACTTTATTTTCAAAAAAATATTTTTATCTGTTGCAATTTTATTCATTTTGAAATTGTAGAAAAGTTTTTTTCAATTCTCGATTATCTCTCTTTCGGGCTTTATGTTGATATTTTTCCTCAAACTTCCCCACTTTCTCATTTGTAGCTATCAGAATGCGTATGGTACATAATTTTTAGGTTTTCAAATGTCTCTCAATATCTAAAGATGCTTAACAGTAGCTTGATTTTGAAGAGTTATTCTAAACAAAATCTTATATAAAATGACAAAAAAAATTGTTTTTGCACTCGCTGTAATTTTAATGAATGTAAAGCTTGTTTCAGCTCAAACATTATCAGTAGGCCCAATGGTAGGTGTAAACGTTTCAACAATTGTAGATGACCCTACGAGTAAATATCTTCCAGGCTTAAATCTTGGCGGATTCTTAAATTATAGTATTGACAGTAACTGGGGTTTATCGGCAAAATTACTTTATTCACAACTCGGTGATAAGAGCAAAACTGTTGATAATCACACAAGATTGCACTATATCCAAGTACCTGTAACAGGAGTTTATTATTTTGGAGCCCCTGGAAACAAGTTCAGACCTAAATTATTCGCTGGACTTTACGCAGGGGCTTTGCTACAAGCTAATAACGCCGATGGCGATATTATTATACAACCTGATGGACAAAAAGCATATAACAATCTTGATTTTGGCGGCTTGGCTGGTTTAGGTTTCAATTACCGACTAAAATCTCGTACTTGGTTAAATGTTGATGCTGGTTTTAATAGAGGCTTTGCAGACATCACAAAAACGTCTAACACAACTTATAATAACTTAGAATTCAACTTAAATGTAGGTGTAAGTTTCCCAATTTCAGAGAAATAATTACTTACTAACTAAATTCATACAATTTAAGCCACACAGTAAATAAAGAAGGCCATCTATCGTACAATAGATGGCCTTCACTTTTGGAATAATTTATGGCTTCATTGTTTCTGCTAAAACACCTTCAGGTTGCTTTACTTCATAACGATAAACTGGTTCAATCGAATCCAAATCATCTGGTAAAATCTCCATTATGGTCTTCATGAGCCCTGTTTTCAAATCAAGAACCCAACCATGTAGGTGCGGATAATCGCCTACTGCCCACGCTTTTTGTACGATTGTTGTTTTAGCTAAATTACGTACTTGCTCAGTTACGTTTAGCTCAACCAATCTATCAAACCTTGCTTGAAAATCTTCGATTTTGCTTAGTTCTTCGTGGTGCTTAACGTTTACATCTTTAATGTTTCTGAGCCACTTATTGATGAGACCGTAGTCTTTATTGTCCATTGAGGCTTTTACTCCCCCACAATTATAATGACCAACCACCAAAATATGCTTTACTTTAAGTACTTCAACCGCATATTGTAGAACACTTAACATATTTATATCGGTATGTACAACCAGATTGGCAACGTTACGATGTACGAAAATATCACCTGGTTGAGTGCCTGTCACTTGGTCGGCAGGCACACGGCTATCCGCACAACCAATCCATAAGAATTCTGGGTTTTGATGTGAAGCCAGTTCTTCAAAGTAGTCTTCATCCACACGTAATTTTTCGGCTGCCCAAGCTTTATTCGCCAGTAAGAGTTTTTGATACGATTGCATTGCTTTTTCTATAGTTTATTTTTTTTCTTGAAATTCCTTTAAATTCTACTGTTATATTCCGGTTTATAACTTCTTTCTGAAATTCTTCTAAGGTCAAAAATATATCGTGGTCAATGAAAGATGCTTTTGCACCATCAACAAAAAGATAATCGCCTTCTTGAAGTGAAAGCAGTTTTTGCTTTAATTCTGACTTATTAAAATAGAAAATATCTTTATTGAATTGAATCAAAACATTTTTTCCGTCACGCATAAACGACATTGAGCCTTTATAGTTGGTATATAGAATATAAAGCATTGCTACAAAAACCCCAATGCCAATGCCTTTTAATAAATCGGTAAATACAACTGCAATTACAGTTACCAAAAATGGCACAAATTGGTCTTGTCCTTCCTTGAAAACATCCTTAAAAATGGCAGGTTTCGCTAATTTATAACCGACCATGATCAATACAATAGCCAGTGAAGCCAATGGAATTTGGTTCAGAACATTTGGCATGGCAAGTGTACAGACCAATAAAATTAGACCATGAAAAATGGTTGCTAAGTTTGTTTTTCCGCCCGCCTGAATATTGGCCGAACTTCTAACGATTACCTGTGTAAGTGGAATCCCACCCAAGAAACCCGACACAATATTTCCAGCACCTTGTGCCAATAACTCACGATTGGTTGGGGTAATTCTTGAATCTGGGTCAAGTTTGTCAGTAGCTTCTACGCTTAGAAGCGTTTCGAGGCTCGCAATAATAGCAATTACTACCGCAATTTTCCATACCACAGGATTGGTAATGGCCGAAAAATTAGGCATTTGGAAGAGATTCACAAAGTCGCCTACAGAACTTGTTACAGGCAATGACACTAAATGACTACTTTCGAGATGAAAGAAAGAAGGCAATACAGTAAGACCATTATTGAGAATAATACCAGCAATTACTGCCATCAAAGCTCCTGGAATCATCCCCAACACTGCATTACGGCGGATAAATGGTTGTTCCCACAAAATCATAATTGCTAACGAAATCAAGCCAATAACTAAAGCACCTTCATTAAACAACTCAGAGACTCTCGCTAATTCAGAGAATGTATTTTGACCATCATTTTGAAAGAAACTTTCATCGCCTTCATAGTCTAAATCAATTCCCATTGCGTGAGGTATTTGTTTTAAAATAATGATAATACCGATAGCGGTAAGCATTCCTTTAATAACTGATGATGGAAAGTAGTAGCCAATGACACCTGCTTTTACGGCTCCTAAAATTATTTGGATAAAACCAGCTAAAACAACAGCCAGTAAAAATGAATCATAAGCACCAATTTCGGTAATAGCGTTTAAAACGATAACTGTTAAACCCGCAGCAGGACCACTGACTCCGAGCTGAGAGCCACTCAATGCTCCCACTACAATTCCGCCTACAACTCCAGCAATAACGCCCGCTATCAACGGAGCTCCTGAGGCCAAAGCAACGCCTAAACAGAGCGGCAGTGCGACCAAAAAGACTACTAAACCAGCGGAAATATCCGATTTAATGTACTTGAAATTAAAGTTTTTCATAATATAAATTAAAAAGACATGCAAATATCTTAAAACAGCAAACGGTATGAAATCGAGATTATGGGAAAAACTGAAAAACAAACGTATTAGCCATTAAAGGCAGCATTTACTGTCAATTTTGGGGTAAAATGTATTGATTAAAAGAGAGAGAAAAGAGTTTATCTTTTCGGAGGAGGAGAATCTATGACCCGAAATGGATTTGTGATGTTTGTAGAAGCTTCATCACATGCGATGTTCTCTGTCAGGATATGACTAATAATAAATTGAAAATATAAACTTTCAATGAGATATTTTTCGATTGAAACTTCTTTTGAAGTATCCTCAGTCTCATTATTATCTTCAATATCTTGTACTTCAACTTTATGCTTGCAATCAGAAAAACACTCCCGTACAGTCGAAAACTCGACCATCATTAAGAGTATTAATACTAAGATTCGCTGGAGCATCAATAAGTTATTTTTATGAAAATAATAAGTATTGTTAATGCAAAAGTAATAATTAAACCTTAATACCCTATAAATGATTCCAAGAATTCTACTGTTAAGTATTTATTATCGACAAAGAAGCTTTTTTGGAGTGAAAAATTTCATCAAGGCCTTTGAATCCAAGAATAAGCATTCTCCATTTTTAATTATCAATTATTTCTATAATTTCTTTCGCCAAATTTTCTGATAAAGTCGGAGCCAAAGCCACACCCATTCCGTTCATTCTGACACTTAATGAAATTTGTGGGTTTAAACACTTACTAACAGGCGTTTTGGTTTCATCAAAAGCCATGATTCCGCTCCAACGCTGGTCAATTTTTATGTTTTTGTGTTTCGGGATAATATTTTCGTAAAGAAGTTGTTCAAGACGATTCTGCACTAAATCGGTTAAGGCAAATTCATCGGTGTTTTCAGACTGAAAATCTAAATTTCGTCCACCTCCAAACAAAACCCTATTTTGATAATTTCTGAAATAATAATAGCCTTTATCGAAATGAAAAGTTCCTCGCCAGTTAAGTCCCTCAATGGGTTCAGTTATCAAAACCTGTCCACGTCCAGCGTATAAATCAACTTCGGGCAAAAGCTGTTTTGTGAAAGCATTAGTTGTATTACTCAAATGCTTAGCTTCAAAAACCAAACCATTTTCGGCGTAAATTTTCACGCTATCTCCTTCATTTTCAAATCTTTGCACTTTAACACCATTAAACAAGCGTACTTTCATCGCTTGCACAGTTTCAGTCATCGCACTGATGAGTTTGCCACTGTGAATTGAACCTTCAACTGTATTTTTGATGGCATACTCAAAACCCGAAAAACCTGCGTTTTGAATAATATTTTCGTCAACAAAAAAATGGTAGTCGTTTCCTACAATACTTTTTATAGATTGATTTAGGGCATTTAACTGCTCTTTTGTGTCTTCAAAAATTAATTTATCACTGAATAACTCAATACCTCCGCAATCGTCGTACTCAATCTCCGAACCGAAATATCGGCTAATCATCTTGATTCCTTCATAACGTTTTTCGGCCCAAAACATCGCTTGGTCAAGCCCCATAACTTCGATATTTTCGAGCAGTTCGGTTGGGCTTCCAAAACACGAAAAACCGGCATTTTTTGTACTCGCACCCGTCGGCAAAACTCCAGCTTCGAGTATAGCAATTTCGATTTTTGGTTGATTTTTTTTCAAAAAATAAGCCAACCAAAGCCCCGAAAAACCTGCTCCAACTACAATGACATCATATTTTTTCAAAAAAACATCCTTTTCCCAAAAACTAAGCATAATATTGTGGTTTCTAATTGAGCAAAATTAGAATTAAGAAAGGAGAATCATGAATGATGAATGAAATTAATTTCATTTGCCCATAATAATGTTAGAAAAACTACAACAAGCCAGCCAAATTGCCCAGCAAATTCAAGAAACTGAGATTCAGAAATACATTTTAAAGAATCCTCAAAAATTAGATGCCGAAATGTTGCGTTTGGTGGCAGACCAATGGCTTGCTCGACAAAAAGCCAAGCACAAATTACCATCTTGGTTTGCTAACGAGAAAGTTATTTTTCCACCTCCGCTTTCTGTCGAACAGGCTTCTTCTGAGATTACAGCCAGTTATAAAGCCGAGATTTTTGCAAGAAATTTCGGAAACGAAAAATGTGCCGACCTTACAGGCGGTATGGGGCTTGATAGTTGGGCTTTAGCAAAAGTAACCGATTCTGTTACATATATTGAACAAAATACCACTCTATCACTCGTAGCAAAGTATAATTTTGAGGTTTTAGCACAAAACAACATTGAAGTATTGAACGAAAATTCAGTACTATTTACCCAATCAACAGCTGGCGGCGTTCCGCATCAACTAATAACTAATTTCTACATCGACCCACACCGCCGAGATGATGCAAAAAATAAAGTTTTCAAGATAGAAGACTGTGAACCTAACCTATTAGAAATCAAGCATTTATTACCCAATTTTATGGTAAAATTTTCACCTATGCTTGATATAAAACTGGCCATCGAACAAATTCAAAACATTACAGAGGTTCATATAGTAGCTATTGAAAATGAGGTAAAAGAATTACTTTTTGTGAGTAAAAAGCCAAATACTTCAACAATAAATAATATAGTCATTCATTGTATCAACTTTGCCTCGAATAATGTACAACAAGTTTTCGAGTTTGACTTTGAATCGGAAGAAAAAAGCACTGTAAAATATTCAAAACCAAGTACTTATATCTACGAACCCAATGCTACAATTCTGAAAGCCGGTGCTTTTAAGAGCATTGCCACACACTTTAATTTGGCCAAAATTGCACCTAATAGTCATTTATACACTTCTGAAAGTTTGGTTGAAAACTTTGTAGGTCGGAGTTTTATTTGTGAAGCCGTTTGTAAATTTGATAGGAAAGAAATACTATCACAACTACCAAGCCCCAAGGCCAACATCAGCACCCGCAACTTTCCGATGAAGCCCGAAGAAATAAAAAAGAAATTGGGTTTGCAAGATGGCGGCGAATACTATTTATTTGCTACGGAAAGCTCTGAAAAACAAAAGATTGTGTTGATTTGCAGAAAAATTGGTCAGGCATGATTTTTTTGATTTAAAACACGTTACAATTTTCCATTCACAGCGTCATAAACAGACAATTAAAAAATATTATTATGAGAAAAGTACTTTTGACAGGCATTTTGTTAGTAGCCAGCGTGGCAAGTTTTGCACAAACGATTTTGAGTGGCTCTGAGGTTTTCGGCAAAGACCGTAAAGAAGGATTTTATATGACGCTCAATATTGAGAAAAAATTTATTGAGAAAGAATGGTCGCTTTTTATTTCAAAATATGGTGGTGTAGCACAAAGCCGAGAAACTTTCAATATTGCGGCTGCAAATATTTCAGAAGTATCACCTGACCCGATTAATCTAATGAGCAAAATTATCTCTGACCAAAAAGTAAAAACTAAGGTTTTTGCTTCGTTTGACTTAGGCGGCGGAAATATGGT
Source organism: Emticicia sp. MM (assembly GCF_001649495.1). Taxonomy (NCBI): domain Bacteria; kingdom Pseudomonadati; phylum Bacteroidota; class Cytophagia; order Cytophagales; family Leadbetterellaceae; genus Emticicia; species Emticicia sp. MM. Next base: position 95,085 of record NZ_LXHX01000028.1, read on the forward strand.
TTCTGACAATAACAAAGAATTTAAAGGTGTAGAAAAAATCCTAAAAGATTTTTATGCTTTTGCAATGCAAAACGAAGATGTCAGATTGGCTGAGCGTGACGCCGAAGAATCTCAGAAAAACCTCGACCGAGTAAATAAAACAGGAGACCGAATTGCCCGTGACATCGAAAAAAATAAGCGAGAAAAAGAAAAACTTTTAAAGGAAATCGAAGAAAACAGAGTAGAACTCGAAAAACTTTTGAAAGACCAAACAAGCAATAAGCAAGACCAAGAAAATGCCCGCATTGCTCTCGAAGAAAAACAAAAAGCAGCAAGCGTAGTAAAAACTCGCATTAAGTAAGTAGCATAAATCTATGTCTATTTGAGCCACTCGATTAGCTTCGAGCGGCTCTTTTTATTTTCACAGAATTTAATATCATTATTTCAATAACTTTTATTACTATTATAAGCGATTCATTAATTCAACTTTCATCGTTTATTATTTTTCATATTTTTGCGAATAACCTGTTTACAACTTTAACCAAAATTATATTGAGCTTATTATCAGGCGAAATAGATTGATTGGAGTTAAGCAAAATACTTATAACCTAAACCTTTTAGATTAGATATTACGAGTATGACCGAGATAAAAGAAAAGATTCGCCTTAGCGAAAGGAAAGACAATAAGGGATGGAAAAAATGGGGACCTTACTTATCGGAAAGACAGTGGGGAACGGTGCGTGAAGATTATAGTGTATATGGAAATGCTTGGGACTACGTACCGCATGATATGGCTCGTTCTCGTGCTTATCGTTGGGGGGAAGATGGTATCGGTGGAATTTCTGACAATAAACAACATATCTGTTTTGCGGTTTCATTTTGGAATCATAAAGACAAAATCATCAAAGAACGCCTTTTCGGGCTTGCTGGCTCAGAAGGAAATCATGGCGAAGATGTAAAAGAACTTTACTATTACCTTGATAGCACACCTACTCACTCTTATATGAAGATGCTTTACAAGTATCCTCAAAATGAGTTCCCCTACCGCCAAATTGTTGAGGAAAATCAAAAACGTAACCGCCAACACACGGAATTTGAAATTGAACAAACAGGAGTGTTTGACAATAATGAATATTTCGATATTTTTATTGAGTACGCCAAAGCTGACGAAAACGACATCTTGATAAAAATTACGGCACATAATCGTAATAAAAAAGCCGCAATTCTGACGATGCTTCCTACACTTTGGTTTAGAAATACTTGGAGTTGGGGCTACGAAGCATATAAGAAAAGTCCAATGATGACTGGCATTGCCAACAATCAAATTGAAGTTTCGCATCAGCTTTTGGGCAAATACAAACTATATGTTGAAGGTGCAGACGAACTCGTTTTTTGCGAAAATGAAACCAATATGGAGCGTATTTTCGGGAAACCTAATACCGCCATGTTCGTAAAGGATGGAATCAGCAATTATGTATTGACAGGCAAGCCAACAACGATAAATCCAAACAAAATAGGCACGAAGGCATCGGCACGCTACACTAAAAAGATTGAAGGCGGTGAAAGCCAAACTATAAGGCTTCGATTCAGTCAAAACTCACAAAACCACAAGGCATTTATTGATTTCGATGAAATTTTTGATTTGAGAATCAAAGAAGCCAATGAATTTTACGACCATATTCAGCAAGATATAAAGTCAGAAGAGCAACGCAACATTCAGCGACAAGCATTTGCTGGAATGATGTGGAATAAGCAATTCTACTACTATAATATCAACGAATGGCTCAAAGGTGACCCAAAAATGCCTTTTGAGTTTAAAGGAAGGGCTTTTCCAAGAAATAATACTTGGAAACACGCCTACATGGCCAATATTTTGTCGATGCCCGATAAGTGGGAATATCCGTGGTTTGCGGCATGGGATTTAGCTTTTCATACGCTCACACTCGCCCGCATTGATTCCGATTTTGCGAAACGGCAATTGGCGGTTGTGCTTCGAGAATATTACATGCACCCCAACGGACAAATTCCTGCTTATGAATGGAATTTTTCTGATGTAAACCCGCCCGTACACGCTTGGGCAACTTGGAAAGTATATGAAATTGACAAGAAAAACAATAATGGTGTAGGCGATTTAGCTTTCTTAGAAAAAATCTTCCATAAATTACTTATCAACTTCACGTGGTGGGTCAATCAGAAAGATGAGGAAGGAAACAATATCTTTGGCGGTGGATTCTTGGGGCTTGACAACATTGGCGTCTTTGACAGAAATGCACAGATTCCAGGCGTAAAACTCGAACAAGCTGACGCAACGGGTTGGATGGCCATGTACACACTCAATATGCTACGTATTGCGTGCGAGATTTCGATTGAAAAACCTGTATATCAAGATATGGCATCAAAATTCTTTGAGCATTTCTTGCATATTGCTGCCGCTATCAATAAGCCAATCAGAGGTAATGATTTAGGTTTGTGGGACGAGGCAGACCAGTTTTATTATGATAAACTTCACGCACCAAATGGCGAAACCATCTTTATGAAGATTCGCTCTTATGTGGGCTTAATTCCACTTTTTGCAGTTGAAGTGATTGATGAAGAAATGCTTTCAAAATTACCTGATTTCAAACGTCGTTTGGAATGGGTATTGACCAATCGACCAGATTTGGCAGCATTGATTTCTCGTTGGAATGAACCTGGTAAAGGTGAAACCCATCTACTTTCATTGCTACGTGGCCACCGTATGAAGATGGTTATCAAGCGAATGTTTGATGAAGCGGAATTTTTATCTGATTATGGTATTCGTTCACTATCAAAATCTCATAAAGATACGCCTTACCAGTTTAATCTTCACGGCGAAATTATGAGTGTAAAATATACGCCAGCTGAATCTGACTTAAGTATTATGGGAGGAAATTCAAACTGGCGTGGGCCAATTTGGTTTCCGATTAACTTCTTGCTAATCGACTCATTATTAAAGTTTTATGGATACTATGGCGACGATTTTGAAGTAGAATACCCAACAAATTCTGGAAATGTGATGTCAATCAAAGAAGCCGCTCTTTTAGTAGCCGAACGTTTGATTAATATTTTTGAGGTAAATGCCGAAAATCGCAGACCTAATACAGGCGATTTCGAGAAATTTGATGCCGACCCGCATTTCAAAGATTTGCATCTTTTCTATGAATATTTCAATGGTGATACGGGTGAAGGACTCGGTGCTTCTCATCAATGCGGCTGGACTGGCTTGGTAGCTGACTTGATTCAATATACAAATGAAAAGTAGCTTTTGGTATAAAAGTCTCTGATTAAAAATCAAGTTTTAATCAGAGAACTAAAACCCTAACTAAACCTATACTGGAGAATTAAAACCTTGTCATAAAAAAGCTCTGGTTAATTAGAAACCAGAGCTTTAAAACCTAAAATTCCTTTATGAAAATTCACTATTACTGTTTCTTGACATAAAAATAGATACATTACCTTGATGGTATCTAAAAATTAAATTAAATAGTGATTAAATTTAATTTTTCGTCTCAAAAACTTTGTAATAATCACATTATCAGTACCTTAAAAAATCATTCTCTTAGTATATATCCCATACCAACAATTGTATGAATGAGTTTTGGGCTAAAATCTTTGTCCACTTTTTTTCTTAGAAAATTAATATACGTATCAATCGTATTGCTGGAAGGGTCAAGGTCGATATCCCATATTTTTTCAGCAATATCTACTCTCGAAAGCACCCTATTCTGATTAATCATGAGGTATTCGAGCAAGGCATATTCCTTGGCAGTTAATTGTATATTTTTTCCAGCTCTACTAACGATGCGGGCGGTCAAATCAAGTTCTAAATCGGCTACTTTCATACTATTCCGTTTTACTTGGTGCTGTACTAAAGCACTCCTGCGATGCAAGGCATTTAGCCGCATAAGTAATTCCTGAAACTGAAAGGGTTTGACCAAGAAATCATCAATTCCTGCATCAAAACCAGATGCTTTGTCGTTGAGTGTTCCCATAGCCGTCAGCATCAGAATCGGAGTATTCTGATGCTCGTTTCTAATTGATTGCGTTACGTCATAACCGTTCATTTTTGGCATATTTACATCCATAATTATGACGTCATATTCATTTTCAAAAGCCATTTTTAGGCCTATTTCACCGTCTTTTGCAATCTCTACCAAATGTGCGTGTTCTTCAAGGCCACGTTTTATAAATTCAGCTAATCGAAGTTCGTCCTCTACTATCAGTATCTTCATAACTTAAAAAAATAAAGCAAGGTACGTGCTACATACCTTGCTCGGGGTTTTGTGAGCTAATAACAAAGTTAATCAACAAAAAACTTATTCGTGTGTTTGCTTTATTTCTTTTGTTGCTTTGCGGCTGCATGGCGAGCATTGTTTTCTTCTTTTTGGGAAGCCTTATGCTCTTTCTTCACTTCCATAGCAGCTTGATGTTTCGTGATACGGTCTTCTTTTTTAGCAAGTTTTGCTGCTTTTTTCGAGGTTTCGGGAGTAGTTTGTGCAAATGCGGTTGTGGCGAAAATGGCTACCATTACTGCCAACAAAATGTTCTTTTTCATACCTTGCAAAATTTTAGATTGTCATAGACCAAAGCACTGTTTGGTTTCTGATTCAAAGGTATTTGATGATACTAAAAAGAATTTCAAACCCAAATTAAAACGCTGTTAAAGTTCAATAGATAGTTTTTGAGGGAAACTCAACCGTAAATATCGAGCCAAAGCCTTCTTCAGATTGAACCGTGATTGTGCCAGAATGAATCTCTACAATTCGCTGTGTAAGTGGTAGGCCGATTCCATGCCCTGATATTTCTTTTGTTTTTTCGGTTCGATAAAATGCCTCAAAAATATGTTCAGTTTCTTGTTTTGACATTCCTACACCTTTGTCGATAAAATCTATTTTGACTTTATTATTATTAAATGAAATCTTGGTTTCTACCCGATTATCGCTGCTGTATTTACAGGCATTTTCCATTAAATTTCTAAAAACTAACACTAATAGTTCGGCATTTCCGCTCACTATCATTGACTCATCATTTTCGGGAATTTCATGGAACTCGATTGAAATATGATAATCAGGTTGGTTCTTTTTTACTAAATCGGAAGCCGCCCAAAGCACATCATCAACTCTAAGTTCGACAAACGGTACAGACTGAGAATCGGCATTCATGCGAGCCAATTCAAGCAAGCTATTTACCAAACTTATCATGTTATTAATATCAACTTGAAAATTCTCAACGGTTTGCTTATATTCTTCCACACTTCGTTCTTTCATAAGGGTTACTTGAGCGTTTCCGAGCAGAATTGATAAAGGTGTACGCAGTTCGTGTGTTACGTAAGAAACAAAATTTCGTTGTTGTTTGTAAGCATAATCAAGACGGTCGAGCAAATCGTTGAAAGTATGTGCCATTTGGCCAATTTCGTTATCTAAATTAGATTCTGGAATACGAGATTGAAGATTTTTACTCGAAATTTTCTTCATACGTTTGGCAATTTGTCCAATCGGATACAGGTCTTTACGAATATAAAAACGAGTGATGAGCGTGATGAGTGTGATGAGTAGCCCTGAACTGATAATTAAAATATACAAGAGGTTTCGTTGTTTATTAAACCCCGACAAATCGTAGCCAGCGGCTTCTATGATTAGCAATTGCTTATTTTTATTATTTCGGCTTAAAAACAAAGTTCGCTCGTAGCCATCTTTTTTAAATTCTATTTCGTGCTTAAAAAGTTCTTTTCGTATATTATCGGTTAGATGAGTAACGGCATACCTCGATTTGAAAATTACAGCCCCCGTTGAGTCATAAATGATGAATTGCTCTTGGGTATAGATATTTTCTTTCATATCATCTAAAGTCTGAACATCTTCGCCGCTCAGACCTTTATCAATAATCATTTTTTCTAAGGTAATGGCGTTGTTTTTGAGATAAAGATAAAACTCGTTTTCTCGGAAATTACTGTAAAAAAGATAAATATTGGCCGAAAATATTATGAGGGCAACACTCAAAATGGACGGAATTCGGATGGTTTGTTTATCAACAATTTTCATAAGAATGCTTTATGAATCAAATCAAGCGATACTGTTTCGCAGTGATAGGCTACAAAGTAAAGAAACTTAGCTGCCTTTTACAATAACCACCAAAAACACTGAGAAAAAACACTAAGTCCACAACTTTATCTTTGTATGCTAAGTGAAATTTCTTGGTGTTCTTGGTGGTAACATCATGTCAATAAAAGCAATAATGAGTGCTAAAATTTCTATTAATTCCAGCCACCGCCTAAGGCTCGATAAGTATTCACAACGGCGTTCATTTGCTTCATTCGAGTTTCAACCAATTCCATTCTCGATTCAAGTACGTCTCGCTGTGTCAGTAAAACCTCCATATAATCTGCACGAGCTGCTTTAAAAAGTTTCAATGAAATATCCGTTGATTTTGTTAAGGCATCAACCTGATTACTTTTCATCGTATAACTATTTTCGAGGTTTTGAATATTTGATAATTGATTTGTTACTTCAATAAAGGCATTCAGCACCGTTTTCTCGTAGTCATATACCGCTTGAATTTGCTTAGCATTGGCATTTTTGTAGGTTGCCGTGATGGCATTTTTATTAATCAAAGGCTCTGCCAAATCTCCTGCTAATGACATTATCAACGATTGCGGAATGTTGGCCAACAAAAGCGGATTGAATGAACGAATACCCAAAGAAGCCGATAAGCCCAATGATGGGTAAAAATTGGCTTTGGCAACACTTACATTGAGCTTTGCTGCTTCGATGCTTAGTTCGGCTCGACGAATATCAGGTCGTTTTTCTAAAAGTTGAGCTGGCAGTCCCGTTGAAATTTTTGTAGGAATGAGTGTAGCAAATTGCTGCGAACTTCTCTGCACGGGTCTTGGGAAACGCCCAACTAAAAAATTGATTCGATTTTCGGTTTCGACAATTCTTTGCTGAATATCATATTGAAGCGTTTTTGTCTTAAACACCTCTGCTTCAAAGCGTTGTACGGGCAACTCCGTCACTTTTGCAGCTTCTTTTTCTTGTTTGATAATCAATAAAGCCGAATTCAAAATTTCGATATTCTTTTTTACAATATCCAATTGAGTATCCAATGCCATCAGTTCATAATACGAATTAGCTATTTCGGCCACGATATTTGTCACTAAAAAGTTTTTCCCTTCAATCGTACCTAAATAATTGGCGGCAGCGGCCTTTTGAGCATTACGCAATTTATGCCAAATATCTACCTCCCAGCTTGCAAAAGCTCCAAGATAAGAATCGGGTAAAACTACTGGCGTGTGTTTCCCAGGTTTTATTTCAGAAATTTCATCGCTTGCTCCTTTGCTCGTAAAACGAGAAACTTTATCTACGCCCGTGCCACCGCCTAATCTTACGAAAGGCAGGTATTCTCCTCTTCGTGCCATGATTTCATTTTTCGACATTTCTATTTCCTGCATCGTGATATTTAGTTCTTGATTATTTTGCAGAGCGGTATCAATGAGTGCATTCAGATTTGGGTCGTCAAAGAAAACTTTCCATTTTTTCTGAGCCGTATTTATAGTGTCTTGCGAAGCTAAATAACTCGCAGGCAAGCCATTTTTGGCAGTTTTTCCGATAATAGCAGGTGTTTTACACGCATTGAAAACTAATGGAGAAACGGCCAAAACTATATACAAAATATTCCTTTTTATGTTAGTTCGTCTCATCTTCGTCGTTTCGGTTTAATAGTTTCTTCAATTTTTCATTCGCTTTTCTGATGTTTTTTAAGATTCGGTTGTTTTCTTCACTGGCTTCCACAAAACTTTCAGAAAGTGGAGAGTCATCTTCGTCTTTAATTAGATGCTTACCATCTGATAAAGTGCCAAAAATGTAATAAAGCCCAGGAATAATCATTACCCCGAAAATAGTTCCGAAAAGCATACCGCCCATTGCCGAACCACCGATGGTTTTATTACCGATTGCACCAGCACCATGAGAAAGAACCAGTGGAATAAGACCAGCCACAAAGGCAAATGAAGTCATTAGAATTGGTCGGAAACGCACCTTTGCACCCTCAATGGCAGCATCGAAGATAGACATTCCCTTTTGTCGCTGTTGGACGGCAAACTCCACAATCAAAACAGCATTTTTTCCAAGAAGACCTACCAACATGATTAGTCCAACTTGTGCGTACACGTCATTGGCCATGCCCATCGCTTTTAGCAAAAAGAACGAACCAAATACGCCCACAGGAAGCGAGAAAATAACCGCCATTGGCAATAAGAAACTTTCATATTGTGCGGCCAAAACGAAGTAAACAAATATCAATACAACCACAAATACATAGATTGACTCATTGCCACGTCGAGCTTCATCATAAGACAAACCTTCCCATGCAATGTCATAGCCCTTTGGAAGTGTTTTAGATACTTCTTGAATCGCTTTTATGGCATCGGCAGTTGTATAGCCTTTGGCTGGTTGCCCCTGAATAGAAGAAGAATTGTACATATTGTAGCGGGTAATCTCATTGGGGCCTTGTTTTTTTACTAATTTCATAAAGGCCGAATAAGGCACCATTTCGCCGTGGTCATTCTTGACAAACATATTCATGATGTCGGAAGGGAGTCGTCTAAACTCTGGCGAAGACTGCACATATACCTTAAAGAATCGTCCGAAACGGATAAATCCTTGCTCATAAGTACTACCAATCATAATGTTTAGATTTTCCATCGCTTTTCCGATAGAAACTCCTTTTTGCATCGCTGCACTATTATCTATTTCTAATTCGTATTGTGGATAGTTGGCCGCAAAGAAAGTAAACAAACCTGTAAGTTCTTTACGCTTGCCCAAAGCAGCCATAAAGTCTTTATTTACTTTGTCAAACTCCTGATAATCAGTCGTATTATTTTTATCAAGCATCCGCATTGAAAAACCAGCCGATGAACCAAAACCTGGTACAGCAGGAGGCTCGAAGTATTCGACGATTGCTCCTAAATCTTTTGTTTTTTCTTCGAGTTCTTCGATTATTTCATGCACACCTTTTTCTCTATCCGACCAGTTTTTTAAGTTAATCAAACACGTTCCTGCATTCGAGCCACGGCCTTCGGTCATGATTTCATAACCTGCCAACGACGAAACCGATTCTACGCCTTCTACTTCTTTACAAATTTTCTGTAATTCTCTCGAAACTTCATTGGTTCTTTCGAGCGTTGAGCCTGGTGGTGTTTGAATGATGGCATAAATAGTACCTTGGTCTTCGCTCGGAATAAAACCTGCTGGAAGAATTTTATTTTCAAAAATAATTCCCACGCCAAAAACAACTAAGATTAGAAATGTAAGCAACCTTTTGTTGACGATTAGTCTTAGAAGACTCATATATCGACCCGTCAGTTTATCAAATCCTTTATTAAATTGGTCAATTACCCAGTCAATTGGGGATTTCTTACGAGGTTTTCCGTGATTATTTTTGAGAATCATTCCACAAAGCACAGGAGTCAGTGTAAGAGCTACTACCGCCGAAAGAATAATTGAACTTGCCATCGTGATAGAAAACTGGCGATAGAATGTCCCAACTGGGCCTGACATAAAGGCAATTGGTAAGAATACCGACACCATGACAAGCGTTATGGCGATGATTGCTCCGCTGATTTCGCCCATTACTTTTTTAACTGCTTTGAATGGTGAGAGGTGTTCTTCTTCCATCTTGGCATGAACGGCTTCTACAACCACAATGGCATCATCGACCACAATACCAATCGCCAAAACCAATGCAAAGAGCGTAATTAAGTTAATGGAGAGGCCGAAAAGCTGCATAATGAAAAACGACCCAATCAAAGAAACAGGTACGGCAATAATCGGAATGAGCGTCGAACGCCAATCGCCTAAAAATAAGAAAACCACCAATGCAACCAAGATGAAGGCATCTCGAAGTGTATGAAGCACTTGTTCGATTGAAGCATCTAAAAATTTAGATACATCATAACTTAATTTGTATTCAACCCCTGGCGGAAAAGTGGCTTTCAATTCCTCCATTTTATTTTTTACTTGTTCAATAACTTCGCTGGCATTACTTCCTACGTTTTGTTTTAAAACAATTGCCGCCGAAGGATGCCCATCAAGATTTGAATAAATATCGAAAAACTCACTACCTAATTCTACTTTTGCCACATCTTTTAGGTGAATACTCTCCCCTGCTGGATTTGCTCGTAAAATCACATTTTCGTACTCTTCTGGCTTACTAAAACGCCCTTTGTAGGTCAAAACGTATTCTAAAGATTGTGCCTCAATACCCGAACTTTGTCCGATACGGCCAGGGCGACCAATGATACTTTGTTCGGCCAATGCCTTCATTACATCTTCTGCCGAAATATTATAGGCACGCATACGGTCAGGATTCAACCAAACACGCATGGCATACTGGCGACTACCCAAAATTTGGGTTCTGGCTACTCCGTTAATGCGGTTAATTTCGGGCAGAAGATTGACGTTGGCATAATTATATAAAAACTTTTCATCGAAGTTTTTGCCTGTACCATAAAGGTTAATGTACATCAACATACTCGGCTGAATGGGCGTGATGACAACCCCTTCCCGCTGAACAAGTTCGGGCAATAACGGCATTACTTGGTCAACCCTTGTTTTTACCCTAATTACGGCCTGATTGGGGTCGGTTCCAGGTTCAAAAATCACACGAAGCGTTGCCTCACCTGCACTGGTGGCATCGGTGGCGAGGTATCGCATTCCTTGCACACCATTGATAGCATTTTCGATAGTTACGAGTGTCGATTTCACAAGGACATCGGCACTTGCCCCTGGATAAGCAATAAAAATATTGACAGTAGTAGGAGCAATTTCGGGGAACTGCGACGTGGGCAGTTGCTTAATGGCTAAAGTACCTGTAAAGACTATCAATACCGAAATAACAATAGCCAAAACGGGTCTTTTTATGATATTACTAAACATATATTTCTGGTGTTTTGGTGGATAAAAACTATTCAGCGTATAAGCTGAGGTGGGAAATCACCTGCGAAGGTTCTTCAAATTTGTATTCAATCTTTTGGTTTTCTTTGACCTTTCTTAAACCTTCCAAAAGAATCTTATCACCAGCGGATAAACCTGCAGAAATAGCATATAAATGCGGCAATTCGGAGGCAATTGTTACTGGGCGAGACTTCACAATATTGTCTTTATCAATCACGTAAACGTATATTTTATCAAGCACTTCAAACGTTGCTTTTTGCGGAATCAGAAGGACATTTTTTACAGGGACTGTTACCTGAATATTTCCTGTTTCGCCGTGTCTGAGTAGTCCTTCGGGGTTCGGGAATGTTGCTCTGAAAGCGATATTTCCTGTTTCGTTATCAAATTCACCTTCAATGGTTTCTACAATTCCCGTATATTTAAACAGCTCATTATTAGCCATTCTCAGTTTTACTTGATACATACTATTATTACTACTGGCATGTGTTTTAAAATTCAAATATTGAGCTTCTGGCACATTGAAATACACCCACATTTTACTATTATCAGATAAAGTGGTGAGCAAATCTCCTTCATCTACAAGGCTGCCTTTCCTTACTTTTAGGCGGTCCATGATACCATCAAACGGGGCTCGAATTTCTGTAAAACCCAAATGCACTTTCGTTAGAGCCAACTCAGCAAGTGCTTTATCGAGTTTGGCTTTTGCTAATGCCAATTCATTGGCCGAAACAACATTTCCATCGGCCAACGACTTGGTATTTTTATATTCAATTTCGGCATAATTTGCCTCGGCTTCGGCTTTTTTCATTTCAGCCTGATAAAGATTCGGCATAATCTGAAACATCAACTGACCTTTTTTTACATACTTTCCTTCATCGACAAAAATGCCTTGTAGATAGCCTTTTTCTAAGGCTCGAAGTTCGATATTGTTTATGGAGCGAATCTGACAAACATAGTCAGTTGTAATCAATGTATCTTTGCGGATAGGCGAAGTAACTACTAACTTGCCCTCTTCCTTTTTTTCTTCTTTTTCTTCTGACTTGCAACTTGCGTTAAATAACAAAACAGTCAAACCCAGAAACATGAGTGATTTTTTCATAATAAGATTTCTTCGGATTAAAATTTATATTGTCGAAGTGCTATTGAAAATTTGGGCAAAGCGATGCCAATGAGGTCCAAAAGCCTATTTCAAGAGCGTAAAATTTTGCGTTTGCTTATAATGCTGAATGAGTAGGAGATACAGCGTGGGATGCTAATTTTCTATTCAAACAGGTTCGAGAATGTCTTAAAGTATTACCAGAGGCTTATCTCATAGACGATAAACACAGTTTAGGATATACTTCTTGTAGTTTTTTAGACTTTGATTAAATAAATAATAGTAGTTGTAATTTGGTAAGCCTAAATGGCCAAAGGAGGGTCTATAATTTTGTGTTTGTGTGGAATACTGTATAGTGTTTGGCTCTATTTCTTCAATTTCTTCTTCAATATTTTCGAAAAAAAACTCAATCGAATATAAATGAGAGCTATGTGCGTATGATGCCGCTACTTCAACAACTGAATTTCTTTCATGAGGTGAAATTGTCGGGCTTTCATTCTGTATAAATTCACTGGCTCGACTATTGACACTCAATAAAAAAATCCACAAAAAGAGAAGATATTTAATGATTACATTTCTCATTATCCTTTCAAAATATTCAAATAAGGCTTTCAAACTTTTTGTCTTAAACTTTGAATAAAAACACCTAATATAATGACTAAATGTGTTGATTTTCATTAAAACAGCAGAACTGCTTCAATAAATGGCTGGTACTAAAGAGTAAAACTAAACAAGTATAAAGTTTAACCTTTTAGCATATAGCCTCTACCAACTACTGTATAAATGAGTTTAACAGGGAAGTTTTGGTCGATTTTCTTACGTAAAAAATTGACATACACATCAATGGTATTTGTACCCGTATCAAAATTAAGATTCCAAACTTTCTCGGCTATCTCAATTCTTGAAACTACCTTTCCGTTATTACGTATAAAAAACTCCAGCAACATAAATTCTTTGGAAGTAAGCGGAATCAGTTGTCCATCTCGACGAGCATTTTTTTCGTTGAGGTCCAATACCAAATCTGCCACTTGAAGATTTCGCTTTAATTCGATACTCTCATGTGAGCGACGATACAGTGCATTAAGTCGAGCAATCAGTTCTAAGAAGTCAAACGGTTTTACTAAATAATCATCTGCACCTGAATCAAAACCCAACAGTTTATCTTGGGTTGTTCCCATAGCTGTCAGAATCATCACTGGAGTCTTGATTTGTTCACCACGCAGCTTTTTTGTCAAATCAATGCCACTGATTTTAGGAAGATTTACATCAAAAACCATTAAATCATAGATATTCGATAAGGCCATACTTCTGCCAACTTGCCCATCATAGGCTACATCGACCGCAAAACCGCTTTCTTCTAAGCCTTTTTTCACGTATTCTGCCAATCGTAATTCATCTTCAACCAATAGAACTTTAATTGCTGCCATTTTAAAAATCTTTAATCTAACATATACTTTACAAGTGCAAAATTGAAAAACGGAGTATAGCCTGTTTTAAAAATAAGATTAAAATTTGATTAAAAGGAATCACCAACTAACGAATTCTATTCCAGCGTTTTCGTTTATTTCTTTTATTGAGAATATCTCGCAAATTATCTCTGAATGTAGCCTTTTGCTCCACATAACAAGCATTGGGAGCGTCGGGAAGCTTTCTGAAAATTGGCAGAAATAACCCAAAGTAAGTACTAATTCCTTTTGGATTTCCAATATTTAAGACTCCACCTAAATTTTCAGTTCCGATAAAGAATGGGCCTGCCCTTCCTGTAAGTCCAATTGTTAGATTTCGATACCCATTTTGTAACGCAATTGGTACAGCCACATCAAACATTTTCGACTCATAGCGAGGCGTAACAGCAAACATCGAAGGCTGATTCATTCCAATTGCTTTTGGGTTTCTCAAACTTTGAATCCAAGTAGCATTAAAGTAGATTTTTTCAGAAAACTTATAATCAAAATTGGTTGAAAGAGCCATCGGTAGAGCCGATCTGAATGACTGCTGATAATCTGCATCATTCAAATTAAAAGCAACATTCATTTGATTATATAATCTATCGGGCGAATCAATTTTATTGAAAGTTCCTGGCTGCACCAATATATTTGTTTGATTAATCTGGGTAATACTTACATAATTAGGATTATTGTAATTAATATTTCCAACATCAATTAAAGCTACTCCGATTCGGTATAAATACTTATTTTTAGTGCCGTCCATTCTCAACTTCCCATTCATTTTAATATCATATTTATCAAATTCAGGGCGAAATTCGTAAACTGCTCCAATATCGAAACCGTAGCCAGTGCCAGCTGCTAAATTTCCAAATAGCCAATCAGTACTAAAACTTGCCGAACGAATTGCATCGCTTGTTGTTGTTCCATAAGTACCACTGGCAGTTCTGAAAAAAACATCTTGGCGAAGTGGTCTTATAGCATTTGCATCAACTGTAAAGTCTAAATTTTCGCCTTTGTAATGAATATTCAACAAACCATTCAGGCGTTTAACAGTCAAGCCCACTTTAAAAAAATCTTGATCTTGTTCTCTTACAACTGCTCCAAGTGTAAATCCCAGTTCTGTATAGCCATTAAGGTTTAACAATAAATTATTATTGTCTTGCGTAATTCCATATAAATCAGGTATGACTGTTCCTTTGACCATAATATGAGCAACATCAGAGCTTGAATTATCTAAGTTCGTTAGTACACGCACACGAGAAGTAAAACCGATTGCAAATTTTACTTTCTCAAAAGTATATATCATCGAAGGGCCTTTTACATCAGCTGCCGCAAAAGCAACACTGTTTGTTTTTCCTATTGCTTCCTTAATATAGCTTGGTCGAAAACCTGGCAAGCCATTGGGAGCTCTATAACGGTTGGGGACTGTATTTGTAGCCAATCCAATAAAAGAGTATGGTGCGGCCCAAGCAGCATAATTATTTATAAATTCAGTATTTACTCCTGCAACATTTAAGAAAAATTTATAGCGAGAATCAGCAACATTAGCAGGATTTGCCGCAATAGTATAAGTTCCTGCGTAATTACTCGTTGAGATTCCGAGCCATTGTTGTGCCGTGGAAAGAAAAGGGATAAAAAAAAGAGAAAAAAGTATTCGCATTTTTTTGTTGAAAAGGACAGTTTTGGATGAGGCTCACTCAATTAAAATAAACAGACTACAAAAGTAAATAATTATACTCAATTGCTTTTGTTTTTAAATAGATTAATCCTATTTTAGAATTTCATTTACTCAAAGACCAAAGAAAACATATGAATTACAATTTTAGTAACTACAAAACCGATAATTTCTTCGATGAGATGATTACTCCTGACGCTAATGCACGTATAGGAAATCAAGTACTTAAAAACACGATAGAAAGTCTTGCTTTTGAGAATCTGAAGAATAAACAAAAAGCGGCAGAACGTTCGATGGTCTCGGCGGGTATTACATTCAACGTTTACTCAGAAGATGGTGGAACAGAACGAATCATTCCGATAGATATTGTGCCAAGAGTAATTGACTCTCAAGAATGGGACAATCTTGAAAAAGGCTTAGTGCAGCGAATTACTGCACTCAATATGTTTTTACAAGATGTCTACAATGAGCAGAAAATTATTCGTGATGGCATTGTTCCTCGTGAAATCATTGAATCAAGCAAAGGTTTTTTGCCTGAATGTAAAGGACTAACTCCGCCAAAAGGTGTATGGATTCATATAACAGGAACTGACCTTATCAGAGATAATAATGGCGTTTTTACGGTTCTTGAAGATAATCTCCGTTGTCCTTCTGGAGTTTCGTATATGCTCGAAAACCGTGAATTATCAAAGCAAACCTTTCCTGATGTGCTTTCACAAACTAATGTTAGAGCAATTTCAGAATATCCAGCAAAATTGCTTGAAGTTTTGCGATATACCTCTGGCCGTCCCGACCCAACTGTGGCAGTTTTAACTCCAGGAATTTATAATTCAGCTTACTTTGAGCATTCATATTTAGCTCAACAAATGGGTGTTGAATTAGTAGATTACCGTGATTTAGTTGTAGTTGGTGACTATCTAAAAATGCGAACAACTAAAGGTTTTAAAACTATTGATGTACTATACAGAAGAATTGATGATACATTCCTCGACCCAAAAACCTTTAATCCTCACTCACTGATTGGCATCCCAGGTTTGTTTGATGTTTACAGAAAAGGAAATATTGGTTTGGCTAATGCTCCTGGTACTGGTGTAGCTGATGACAAAGTAGTGTATGCTTACGTTCCACGAATCATCAAGTACTATCTGGGAGAAGAAGCCATCATTCCAAACGTAGAAACTTATCTTTGTGGTGAACCAGATTCGATGAAGTATGTTCTTGAAAATATCGAAAAACTGGTTGTAAAAGAAGCCAACGAAGCAGGTGGCTACGGAATGTTGATTGGGCCAAAAGCCAGCAAAGAAGAACATGACAAATTTAGAGGTTTGATTCAGGCAAATCCAAGAAATTATATTGCACAACCAACTATCTCACTTTCACGCAGCCCTTGTTTAGTAGAAGATGGCCTCGAAGGTCGCCACGTTGACTTACGCCCTTACATCCTTTATGGTGACGGTATTCATGTAACCCCAGGGGGATTGACAAGAGTTGCATTGAAAAAAGGCTCTTTAGTTGTAAATTCCTCACAAGGTGGTGGTAGTAAAGACACTTGGGTCTTAAAATAATGATGAATTATTAATGATGAATGATGAATGAATTGTATTTTTGCATTAAATTTCATTTATCACAAGATTTTAATACATTTACAATTAAGCATTTATCATTCACCATTATAATATGAATATTACACGTTTTTCAACATTAGTGGCAATTGTGGTTTTGGCAGCATTGTCGAGATTTATTCCACACCCATTTAATTTTACACCAATTGCAGCTATTGCACTTTTCGGTGGAGCGTATTTTACCAATCGTTGGCAAGCAATTGCGGTACCGATGGGTGCAATGTTATTAAGTGATACAATCCTCGAAATCACTACTGGTTGGGGTTTTCACTCAGGAATGTACATTGTTTATACAGCCTTTGCCTTGGTTTCGGTTTTAGGAATGGTTTTACTTAAAAATGTAAATCCTGCACGTGTTATTTCGGCATCATTAATTAGTTCATTGATTTTCTTTTTGATTACGAATTTTGCATTTTTATACCCCGAATCGGCAACAATCGACCAAAGTTTGGGAACTTATCCTCACAATTTTAGTGGAATCATTGCTTCATATACTGCGGGTATTCCTTTCTTGAAAAACCAAATCTTAGGTGATTTATTCTTTTCGGGAGTGTTATTTGGTGGATTTGCTTTATTACAAAAACGTTTTGAAGTTTTGAAAATGGCGTAAAATCAAAAATATTTAATGAAAAACGAGCGTGCTATCATTGATAGCACGCTCGTTTTTTTTATGATAATTTTCTAAATTGTTCACGACGACGAAAATTGTTACACTATTTCTTCAATTTTTTAAGTGAATCTTTCATCGAAATAAAGTCTGAAAGAATAAAAATTATCGTCAAAAAAGCGATGATAACTTCCATCAAAACTAAGATTTTAGCAGGAACGGTGGCAGGCATTAAATCGCCATAGCCGAAGAATGTGAAGTTCAGTACACTAAAATAAAAAAACTCAAAGGCTTTTTCAAAAGTACCAAATTCGGGCATTACGCCCACAAAACTACGTATGTCAACTTCGTACAAACAGAAAAAATCTACGGCAAACGAAAGCGTCATTTGTCCGATATTGTAGGTCATTAAAAACAAAAAACGGTGATAAGCAATATCTTCCGAAGTGGCAATGAGTAATTGGGTGGAATTTTCAAAAATGAAATAAATACTCTTCAAAAATGCCCAAATTGTGATGAAAACAGCAAGTGTTTGCACAGAAAACCATGCCTGTGCAAACACTATTTTGAATAAGTAAGCTACTGCAAAAAGTGTAGCAAATTCAGCTATTTCACGCTTTGGAAATGTCATTTTTATTATCAATCATAATTTAAAACTGGAGCGAGCCATTTTTCAACCTCTTCGAGTGGCATATTTTTGCGTTTGGCATAATCAACCACTTGGTCTTTGGCAATTTTCCCGATTGTAAAATATTTACTTTCGGGATGAGCAAAATACCAACCACTCACCGAACTCGCTGGATACATTGCAAAACTTTCCGTCAATTCGATGCCGATTCGACCTGCATCTAATAAATTAAACAAAGCTGTTTTTTCGGTATGGTCTGGACAAGCAGGATAACCTGGAGCTGGACGAATACCTTGGTATTTTTCGGCAATCAACTCTTCATTACTGAAAGTTTCATTTGAAACATAGCCCCAGAATTCTGTACGCACACGCTCGTGCATCAATTCAGTAAATGCCTCTGCCAAACGGTCGGCAATTGCTTTCAACATAATTGAATTATAATCGTCGTGTTCTTTTTCATATTGCTCGAGCAATGCTTCGATACCCAAACCTGCTGTTACGGCAAAACCACCGATGTAGTCGCCACCCCCAACCCCTAAAGGGGAGATATAATCACTTAAACACAGATTTGGTAAATTCTGTGCTTTTAAATTTTGTTGACGGAGGTGATGTAAAACAGCCAAAGGAGGATTTTCTACCAAATCACCAGTTTCTGAAACTGCTGTTTCGCTCAAAATTCTGTACCCTGTATTTTTCAAAGCACCTTGACCAGCTGAATTATATTCGTAGGCTTCAAAATTATGCAAAATAATGTCATCCCCTACCGAATTAGCTGGATAAAAACCAACTACTGCTTTTGCTTGTAACGATTTCTCAGTAATTACTTTTTTGAGCATTGCTTGGGCATCGTCGTAAAGCTTTTTGGCTTCTTTCCCTACGGTTTCATCATCAAAAATCTTTGGATATTTGCCTGATAATTGCCAAGTTTGGAAAAATGGAGTCCAGTCGATGTATTTAGCGATTTCGGCTAAATCATAATCTTCAAAAACCTTTGTTCCTAAAAACTTTGGTTTCGTCGCTTTATAATTACTCCAATCAATTTTTACATGATTTTCTCTGGCTTTTTCAATCGGAATAAAGTTTTTATCTTTCTGGCGGCTGGCGTGGTCGATTCTTAGTTGAGCATATTGAGCCTTGATTTCATCAAAAATCTCTTGATTTGTTTGCTCATTTTGCATCAAACGTCCAGCAACTGGCACACTTTTCGAAGCATCCAGAACGTGAATTACTGGCCCTGAATAATGTGGATCGATTTTCACCGCCGTGTGAATACGTGAAGTTGTTGCTCCACCAATCAGCAAAGGAATTTTAAATCCTTGACGCTCCATTTCTTTGGCTACGCCCACCATTTCATCCAAACTTGGTGTAATCAAACCACTCAAACCGATAATGTCAACATTGTGCTTTTTGGCTTCTTCCAAAATTTTATTGGTTGGCACCATTACACCTAAATCTATAATTTCGTAGTTATTACAAGCTAAAACTACGCCAACGATATTTTTACCAATATCATGTACATCACCTTTTACGGTTGCGAGTAAGATTTTACCAGCATTCGATGATGTCTCGGCTTCGCCTTCAACTTTATTAAGTAATTTCTCTTCTTCAATAAACGGCAATAAATAAGCAACGGCTTTTTTCATTACCCTTGCCGATTTTACGACTTGTGGCAAAAACATTTTTCCTTCGCCAAATAAATCTCCGACCACATTCATTCCATCCATCAAAGGCCCTTCGATAACGTGAAGAGGTTTTTCAAAACCTTGACGGGCTTCTTCTACATCTTCATCAATAAATTCGGTCAAACCTTTAATCAAAGCGTGTTCTAAGCGTTTGCCAACTGGTAATTCTCTCCACGAATTATCTACAACTTGTTCTTTTCCTTTCGATTTTACGGTTTCTGCAAAAGTCACCAAACGCTCGGTTGCATCGGGGCGACGGTTCAATAATACATCTTCACAAAGCTCCAACATATCTTTTGGAATGTCATCATAAACGCCCAATTGTCCAGCATTTACGATACCCATATCCATACCTGCTTTGATGGCATGGTATAAGAAAATGGTGTGCATGGCTTCACGAACAGGCTCATTTCCTCTAAAACTAAACGAAATATTTGAAACTCCACCCGAAACTTTAGCGTATGGGAGATTTTCTTTTATCCAGCGAGTAGCATTGATAAAATCAACTGCATAATTATTATGTTCTTCCAAACCAGTCGCAACGGTCAAGATATTTGGGTCGAAAATAATGTCTTGCGGTGGGAAGTTTACCTCATTAACCAAAATATCGTAGGCTCTTTTACAGATTTCAATTCTACGTTCATACGAATCCGCTTGTCCAACTTCATCAAAAGCCATCACTACAGTTGAAGCACCATAACGTTTTACTTTTTCGGCCGATTCTCTGAATTTCACTTCCCCTTCTTTCAATGAAATCGAGTTTACAATAGATTTTCCTTGCACACATTTCAACCCTGCTTCAATCACTTCCCATTTCGAAGAGTCAATCATAATTGGTAGGCGAGAAATATCTGGCTCGGCAGCAATCAAATTCAAGAAAGTTGTCATGGCCTCTACGCCATCAATCATCCCTTCATCAAGGTTCACGTCAATTACCTGAGCTCCATTTTCTGCCTGATTTCTTGCCACCGAAAGTGCATCATCATATTTACCTTCACGAATCAAACGTGCAAAAGCCTTCGAGCCAGTCACATTACAACGCTCACCAACGTTCACAAAATTCGTTTCCTTTGTCATTTTCAAAGGCTCTAAACCCGAAACCTTTTGAATCGGCTCGAAAGTTGGAATCACACGAGGCTTATATTTTGCTGAAACTTCTGCAATGGCTTTGATGTGAGCTGGCGTTGTTCCGCAACAACCACCGATGATATTCATAAAACCATTTTGCAAGAAATCTTCCACAATCACCGCCATTTCGGCTGGTGATTGGTCATATTCGCCCATTTCGTTAGGTAAACCAGCATTTGGGTGAGCTGAAACCATGAAAGGTGCTTCGTTAGCTAAAATCTGCACATACGGACGCATCAAATCTGCTCCCAAGGCACAGTTTAGCCCAATTGATAATAAATCTATATGGGAAACCGAAGTCAAGAAGGCTTCTGTTGTTTGTCCCGAAAGCGTTCTTCCAGAAGCATCGGTAATAGTTCCCGAAACCATTACTGGAATATTGTTTTGAACAAATTCTAATAAATTTGCTCTTGTTTGCTTAGGTATTGAGCCACTTTTCAATGGTCGAGCCGTGCCATTTTTTACATCATGGGCAAACAAATCAATGGCGTATAAAGCCGCCTTAGCATTGAGTGTATCAAAAATGGTTTCTACTAAAAGGACATCAGCACCACCATCGACCAAACCTTGGATTTGCTCATAATATGCTTCAACCAATTCATCGAAAGTAATGGCACGAAAACCTGGGTCATTTACATCGGGAGAGAGCGAAAGCGTGCGGTTAGTTGGCCCGATTGAACCCGCTACAAAACGGGGTTTGTCAGGATTTTTGGCAGTAAATTCGTCGGCAACTTCGCGAGCAATTTTGGCAGATTGATAATTCAATTCATACACATAATCTTCCATGTGATAGTCGGCCATAGCGATTGATGTTCCCGAAAAAGTGTTAGTTTCGGCAATATCAGCTCCAGCTTCAAAGTATTTGGCATGAATTTCTTTAATAACCTCTGGTTTCGTGATAGAAAGCATATCGTTATTACCTTTCACTTCATGCGGAAAATCTTTGAAACGCTCGCCACGATAATCTGCATCTGATAATTTGTATTCTTGAATCAACGAACCCATCGCACCATCAAGCACAAGGATTCTATCTTTTAGTATTTCTCGGATGTTAGCCACTTCTTAACCTTATTTTTTGGTGATAATAATTTTGCAATTTAGAAAATTGCTGTACTGTCAAACAACAAAATTTATCTTACAAAAGTACGATTTAAAGATTGATTTTTTAAATAATTTACAAAAAATAGATAATTTATCTAATATTCGATTGTTTGCTACGGTTTTTATTTTTAATTTTGACATAAATATTTGATAAAAACGACATTTTATCTATGCAAAAATTAGATAGTACTGACCGTGAAATTTTGAAGTCGCTTCAAGAAAATGCACACCTGACCACGAAAGAACTGGCCTCTCGATTAAATCTTTCGCCTACGCCCGTGTATGAGCGTGTACGAAGACTCGAAAATGAGGGAGTGATAAAGAAATATGTCGCCCTTATCGACCGTGAGAAAGTAGGCAAAGATTTAATGGTATTCTGTAATATTCGTCTGAAAGAACACGCCCAAGAGGCAGGAAAGAAATTTGTGCAGGAAATTGTGAAACTCGATGAAGTAATTGAATGTCACAATATTTCGGGCGAATACGATTTTATGATAAAAGTTGTGGTGGAAGATATGCGTGAATACCAAAGTTTTTTGATGAATAAATTGGCTTCACTCGAAAATATTGGAAGCACACACAGTACTTTTGTGATGAGCGAGATTAAGAATGAGACGAAGTTGGATATTTAGATATGGGATATGAGATACGGGATATAGGATTCGAGAAAAGTCTCGAATCCCATATCTCAAATCTCGTATCTATACTACAAATCAAACTTAATCCCTTGAGCGAGAGGCAGTTGCGTGCTGTAATTAATCGTATTTGTTTGGCGACGCATGTAGTTTCTCCACGCATCTGAACCACTTTCACGGCCGCCGCCAGTTTCTTTTTCTCCGCCAAAAGCTCCACCAATTTCTGCTCCCGATGTACCAATATTTACATTGGCAATTCCGCAATCTGAACCAGCATAAGATAAGAACTGTTCAGCTTCACGCATATTGAGTGTAAAGATCGAAGACGAAAGCCCTTGTGGAACGGCATTTTGTAGTTCGATGGCTTCATCAAGCGTTTTGAATTTCATTAAATATAAAATCGGTGCAAAGGTTTCGTGACAAACCGTAGGGCTTTGATTTTCTACTTCAACAATCGATGGTTTTACATAACAACCTGATTCATAGCCATTTCCTGATAAAACTTCATTGCCACAAAGTACGTTTCCACCTTCGTTTTGGATATTGGCTATGGCTGTCTTGTAATTGCTTACGGCATCAACATCAATCAATGGCCCAACGTGGTTATTGACATCTAGAGGGTCGCCAATGCGAAGTTGGGCATAGATTTTCACTAAACGGTTTTTCACTTCCTCGTACAAACTTTCGTGCAAAAATAAGCGACGAGTAGTGGTACAACGTTGCCCAGCCGTTCCGACTGCCCCAAAGACAACCGCAGGAATAACTACCTCTAAATCAGCATTTTGTGTAACAATAATGGCGTTATTTCCGCCCAATTCTAACAAACTTTTACCAAAACGAGCTGCAACTGCTTGACCGACAGCTTTCCCCATACGAGTAGAGCCTGTGGCCGAAACCAAAGCAACATTTGCATCATTCGATAGCCACTCTCCTACTTTTCTATCTCCCACAATTAGGCAAGATATACCTTCTGGAATATCGTTTTTGCGAAGCACATCTTGAATGATATTTTGACAAGCGATGGCTGTTAAAGGTGTTTTTTCGGAAGGTTTCCAAACGCACACATCACCACAAACCCACGCCAACATGCTGTTCCAAGACCAAACGGCTACTGGAAAATTGAAGGCGGAAATGATTCCCACAATACCCAGCGGGTGCCATTGCTCGTACATACGGTGCTGTGGACGCTCTGAGTGCATCGTGAGGCCATATAGTTGTCGAGAAAGTCCAACCGCAAAATCACAAATATCTATCATTTCTTGTACTTCTCCCCAACCTTCTTGCAGGCTTTTGCCCATTTCGTAGCTTACCAAACGCCCTAAAGCATCTTTATTTTCACGCAGAGCATCGCCCATCTGACGTACGATTTCACCACGTTTGGGTGCAGGAACTGCTCGCCAAACTTTAAATGCAGCGTTGGCACTTTCTATTACTTTATCATAATCTTCACGGTTTGCCTGACGTACTTTTCCAATCAATTGTCCATCTACTGGCGAATACGAACTAAGCACTTTTCCTCCACCTGCCCAGCTTTCAACGCCAGTGCTAACGCCATTGTTGAGGGATTTGATTTTAAGTGTTTTTAATACTTGTTTCATTGGTTTTGTTGATTTTTTGAAGTGTATGTATTGTTTTAAATTTTATTCAGTATCAAATAGCTCAGCTGGATTTAACTTAAATTGTAGCATATTTGCCGTAATTCTACCACCATCGCCACCTTTTCTCTGCATTGTTATTTTCCCGATTTTGAAATTACCTCTTTCCGTGATTTCAACAACTCCATTGCCAAAATAATTGAGGCAAAAATTCATTGGTTTTAAAATCCATCTTGAATTCAATTTTGTCTTTTGTGCTACCAACATCCATTCGGCTGAAAATTGTCCTCTTCCTTTCAAAATATCCGAAACGATGAGCGATTTGTTTTTATCAAGCCATTCCAGTATTTCTGTTTGCTCGTTTTCAGTAAACTCATTTGCAAACATCCGCCTTTTATCTTTGGGTGAGTCAATATTTGGTTGAATTTCTCCTGTATATCGTTTTAAAACAGAAGCAATTTGAGGCGAAATATCCCACATTTCAATATATTTATCTACCCATCTTTTATCTATCTGGTTAAATCCTTTTGGATTGCTTACGAGTTTGACTTGCAGATTCTGAGCATCAATCGCTTCTTTTAATTTTACTGTTATTTGAACTTGAACATCAGTTTTAAAACCGCTTAACTTTATGGCTTTGACAAACTCAATCTTGGATAACTGGTATTCCATTATCAAAAGCCATTTTTGAGCATCTTCATCAACTTGCCAGTTATTGAACTTTTCAACGATGTCATCTTCGTTAAGAAACCCATTCCTCGCTGTTTGCGAACCTTTTAATTGCTCCTTGTTCATTTTTGAGTAAAGTTTTTTGAACTTCTATCAATATTCTTTGTAGCACATTAATCGAAACACTATTGCCAAATTGTTTGTATGCTTGTGAGCTATTTTTGTTAATTTTAAAATCTTCGTCAAACCCCTGCACTCTGGCACATTCTCTTGGAGTTAGCCGTCTTATTTTGCCATCAATGTAATATAGTCCCGTTTTTGCCCCAACTCCACCCCCATTAGCTGAAAGTGTAATCGCATGACCACGTATGTCATAAATTCGTTCTCCTTGCCCACCTTTGTTTACTTTGCCAATTTGTATAGGTTTATTAACCTCAGTTCTACCGAAAAGCGTCTCTTGAAATGTATAATTCTTGTAAATTTCTATATCATTTCGTTCAATAAACTTGATATCAACAGGATTTTTCTCTAAAATACCATCTACCGAAATAGGTTCGTTTGTTGGGTTGGGAAATGCAAAATCACTCGAATCAATACTCTTAGAAAAAGCAACAATATAAATTCTTTCTCGATTTTGTGGCAAACCAAAATTACTTGAGTTTAAAATTTTCGTAAAAACTTTATAATCAAGATTTTCGAGTGTTTCTATTATTACTTTCAAAGTCCGCCCCTCATCATGATTAACCAAGTTTTTTACATTTTCTAAGAAAACCACTCGTGGTTTATGAAAATTTACAATGCGAGCAATATCAAAAAAAAGTGAACCTCTAATATCATCAAAACCCTTTTGCTTACCCGAAATTGAAAAAGATTGACATGGAAAACCTGCACACAGAATATCATGTTTAGGAATTTCTTTTTCATTTATTTGAGTAATGTCCCCGAAAGGTCTTTTATGAAAATTCTCTTCATAAGTATCAGCAGCGTATTTATCCCACTCCGAAGCAAAAACGCATGATGCTCCAAATGATGATAGAGCAATATGAAAACCACCTATTCCTGCAAATAAGTCGATAAATGTGAAACCAGACAATATTTTACTCTCAACTTTAATCATTATAACATTCCTAAATATCTCTTCTTTCCCCACAAATATAAAGAAACCAACCCAAGCCACAAACTCTCGGTTGTTTATGATAAGAATTTACTATATTTAAGCACAAAATCTATTCTAAAAACCTATGAACACTACCGAATTATCTTGGAAAACCTCTGATGGACTTAATATTTATGGAAAAAAATGGGAAACCAATTTACCCACAAAAGCCGTCATTTGTATGATGCACGGCATGGGCGAGCATATCAGTCGCTATAATCATGTAGCTGAAATGTTTACGACCAATGGTTATGCCGTGATTGGCTGCGACCAACGTGGACACGGAAAATCGGAGGGGAAACGTGGACATTTTCCTGATTTTGATACCTTTTTGAATGATGTAGATGCACTCTTGAAAGCTGCTTCCACGCATTTTCCTGATGTAAAACAAATACTTTATGGACATAGTATGGGCGGAAATTTAGTGGCTAATTATCTGTTACGTCGTCAGCCCAAAATTGCTGGAGCAATTTTGTCTTCACCGTATTTTCAATTGGCTTTTCAGCCTTCACCAATTACGCTTACTATTGGCAGATTGATGAAAGGTATTCTTCCCTCGTTGAGTTTGAGTAGTGGCTTAGATTCTTCGGCGATTTCTCGTGATGTGGAAGAAGAAAAAAAATACAACGAAGACCCACTCGTACATGATAAAGTTTCTGCTAAAATGGGCATCGAAATGATTGAAACTGGCCAGTGGGCTATTGATAATGCCGATAAATTGAGTATTCCAACCTTACTCTATCATGGCACAGCCGACCGACTCACTTCGCATCATGGTAGTGAACTTTTTGCAGAGAATGCAGGTAAACTCGTCACATTTATTTCTCTTGAAGGCTTATATCACGAAACCCACAACGAACCCGAAAAACGTGAAGTTTTCAAGAAAATCATTCTTTGGCTTAATAATTTAGCCTAATTTATATCTTCTTAGGGCGTAATTGGTTACGCCCTTTTTCTTTTTTCCTCAGTCTCATTTTCCTTATGAACAAGTTTGAAACTTGTTCTACTTCCTGCGTTTAATTCAATCAATCAAAAAAATAATTATACTTTAATTGTCATAACAAATATTATTTATAATTTTGTATGCTTAACAATAGTTAGTATAACAAATATATTATTCGTTAATCCAATATGCCCATTTATCATAAACTTGGAAAGATTCCGTCTAAGCGACATACTCAGTTTGAAAAACCTGATGGTGAGCTGTATTATGAGCAGCTTTTTGGAACAATTGGCTTCGATGGCATGGCATCATTGATGTATCACATTCATCGCCCAACGCAAGTGATGCAAATGCTTGAAAGCCAAGACCTTACACCAAAATCGGCTAATGCTCATAACATGATGATGCGGAAGTTTATCGGTTTTGATGTAGAGCCAAACGATGATTTTCTGGAAAGTAGAGTGCCGATGATGTTTAATAAAGATTGTATTATTGGAGTGGCAGCCCCAAAACAATCGCTTCGAGCATATTTTTATAAAAATGCCGATTCTGACGAATTATTGTTTATTCACAAAGGCTCAGGAACACTTCGCACTCAACTTGGGAATATTAGTTTTGAATATGGTGATTATTTGGTGATTCCACGAGGAATGATTTACCAAATTGATTTTGACACAGATGATAATCGGATTTTTTTTGTAGAATCGCACTCACCGATATATACGCCAAAACGCTACCGAAATCATTTTGGGCAATTACTCGAAAGTTCGCCTTTCTGCGAAAGAGATTATAAACTTCCCGAAATTTTAGAAACTTACGACCAAAAAGGCGAGTTTCTGATAAAAATAAAAAAACAGCATCAACTTCATCAATTAATCTATCAATATCACCCTTTTGATGTGGTCGGGTTTGATGGCTACAACTTTCCGTGGGGATTTTCGATTCATAATTTTGAGCCAATTACTGGTCGAATCCACCAGCCACCGCCTGTTCACCAGACTTTCCAAACCGATGCTTTTGTGGTTTGTTCGTTTTGTCCGAGACTTTACGATTATCATCCGAAGGCCATCCCAGCACCTTATAATCATTCAAATATCGACTCCGACGAAGTTATTTACTACGTTGATGGCGATTTTATGAGCCGAAATGACATTGCAAAGGGCCACATCACGCTCCACCCTGGCGGAATTCCGCACGGCCCACACCCTGGTGCTATGGAACGAAGCATTGGAAAAAAAGAAACGCATGAATTGGCAGTCATGGTTGATACTTTCCGACCATTGATGATTACAGAAAATGCTTTGAAATACGACGATGGAAAATATTTTCAGAGTTGGATAGACCACCCAAACACCCCTAACCCCTAAAGGGGAATTTACAAATTCTCTGTCTTTTTTACACAAATAAACTTGATTTTACACTTCATACAAAAAATTAAAAATATGTTAGAAATATCAAAAACAGAAAGCCAAATCCTTAACTCCCCTTTAGGGGTTGGGGGTGATGACTTCCTTCCAATCAATGGCACAGATTACATTGAATTATATGTAGGAAATTGCAAACAAGCAGCACATTATTATCAAACTGCTTTTGGGTTTCAGCCTCTGGCTTATGCTGGTCTTGAAACTGGCCTTCGTGACCGAGAAAGTTATGTTGTTCAACAGGGAAAAATTCGTTTAATACTGACATCTCCACTTCATGGTGGGACTGAAATTGGTCGCCATATCGACCAGCACGGCGATGGTGTAAAAGTAGTAGCTCTTTGGGTTGATGATGCCCGTGATGCTTATTATGAAACTATTTCTCGTGGAGCAAAACCTTATTTCGAGCCAATCGAAGAAGAAGATGAATTCGGAAAAGTGGTACGTTCAGGCATTCATACGTACGGCGACACTGTGCATATTTTTGTGGAAAGAAACGATTATAAAGGCGTGTTTCTGCCAAACTTCCGTGCATGGAATCCTGGCTACAAACCTGCCCCAGTTGGTTTGAAATACATTGACCATATCGTAGGTAATGTAGGTTGGAATGGCATGAATGAATGGGTAAATTTCTACGGTAAAGTAATGGGCTTTAATCAGTTAGTAAGTTTTGATGATAAAGATATTTCGACTGAATATACCGCTCTGATGAGCAAGGTGATGTCGAACGGAAACGGACGAATCAAATTCCCGATTAACGAGCCAGCCGAAGGTAAAAAACGCTCACAAGTTGAAGAATACCTTGACTTTTATGGAGGTGCGGGTGTGCAGCATTTAGCAGTAGCTACTGACGATATTATTACAACCGTAACGCACTTGCGAAATCACGGAGTAGAATTTTTGCAAGTTCCTGATAGTTATTACGAAGATTTAAAAGAACGTGTGGGCGATATTGAAGAAGAAATCGAACAACTACGTCCACTCGGTATTTTGGTTGATCGTGACGAAGAAGGGTATTTACTTCAAATTTTCACAAAACCAATCGAACCCCGCCCGACAATGTTTTTTGAAATTATTCAAAGAAAAGGGGCAAAATCATTCGGGAAAGGCAATTTCAAAGCTCTTTTTGAAGCAATAGAACGTGAACAAGTTTTGAGAGGAACATTGTAACCCCCCAGCCCCTAAAGGGGAGCTTCTTTCAACACGATTAAATTTATTACAATGAATAATCAAAATATAAAATCAGAATATCAGTTTTTTGACTCCCCTTTAGGGGTTGGGGGTCAAAACTATAACATATACACACCTGCTGACCACGAAGTTTGGCAAGTGCTTTTCCAGCGGCAAATGCAAAAATTACCTGCAATTGCCAGTGAAGATTATCTGGAAGGAATCGAAAAAGCTGGTTTTGTGGCTGACCACATTCCAGATTTTGAGCAAGAAACTAATCCTCGCTTGCAGGAACTGACGGGCTGGTCGGTGGTGGCATGTGAGGGCTTAGTGCCAATTAAAGAGTTTTTCGAACTTTTGGCCGATAAAAAATTTCCTGCCTCTACTTGGCTTCGTAAAATGGAACAATTAGAATATTTGGAAGAACCTGATATGTTTCATGATACTTTCGGGCATGTGCCACTACTTACTAATCAATCTTTTTGCGATTTTTTGGCGGAGTTTAGCACAATTTCGCTCAAGTATATCAAAGATGAAGAGGCGATAAAACTCCTGCAAAAACTTTATTGGTTTACAGTCGAATTTGGACTAATTCGTGAAAGAAATAAACTAAAAATTTATGGTGGAGGTATTATTTCTTCAAGTGGTGAAAGTGTTTATAGCCTTTGTAGCGGAATACCCGAACGAGTGCCATATTGCATCGAAGAAATTTT
Organism: Emticicia sp. MM; assembly: GCF_001649495.1. Taxonomy (NCBI): domain Bacteria; kingdom Pseudomonadati; phylum Bacteroidota; class Cytophagia; order Cytophagales; family Leadbetterellaceae; genus Emticicia; species Emticicia sp. MM. The sequence continues at coordinate 125,320 of NZ_LXHX01000028.1, forward strand.
GAAAACCGAAGTAAAAATAGATGCCTATCAGAAAAAATATTTTGTGATAGAATCTTACGAACAACTCTTTCAATCACTTAAAAATTTTGAAGAAATTTTAGAACGGCAATTATTAGTGTATCAATAATTGAAGGTTTTTTCTACTTTTGTAATATAAATGCTTTAGTTCATAAGATTAATACCGAATTTAATTTGCAAAGCTTTAAAAGTTGGCAAATTTGATATGGGTTCAAATTATAAACCCAAAGCAATAAAAGTAGATAAAGACTGAATTTAAAATAAATGACACACTCAGATAAGCGTTCGTACTATTTCAAGATTGATACAACCATCAAGCGTATTCGCAGTTTTATGCAAAAGGGCTTGACTGATGGCGGGATTGACCTTACTGTTGACCAGTGGGTGGTAATTGACCACATCAAACCCAAAGCAGGAATTAGTCAGAATGATTTGGCGGTTGATACCGCAAAAGATGCCCCAACCATCACCCGAATCTTAGATTTATTGGTTGAAAAAGGCTTGGTCAGACGTCAAATGGCCGACGAAGACCGACGAAAATTTAATATTTATTTGACCGAAGAAGGCGAAAATTTACACCAAAGTGCTTTAAGTGTAATTGGAGAAATTCGTAGGAAATCTTGGGGTAGTTTGACCGATGAAGATTACGACCATTTGGTCAGAATCATGGATACGATTCACAAAAATGTGAGCGACAAATAATTAATGGTTTGCAAAATCAGTTTACAACACTGTACTTTGTAAACTATTTTTGCAAATCAAAATTACAATGAATACTTGGCTTGAAGTAGCACCAAACAGCGATTTTTCGATATATAATCTCCCATTTGGAATTTTTAGTACAAACAAAAATAAGCCTCAAGTGGGTGTCAGAATCGGTGATTATGTCATTGATTTAGAACAAACCCGCAAATTAGGTTTACTGAATATTCCCCGAAATATTTGTAATCAATCGAGCTTAAATCCGTTTATCGGACTTGGCAAAATACGCACAAATGCTGTTCGACTTCAACTACAAGAATGGCTGACACAAGAAAACACTCCACTAAAAAGGCATTTTAACCAAATTTTTCATAAAATTGAAGATGTGAAAATGCACTTGCCCGTAAAAATCGGAGATTATACTGATTTTTATTCAAGCATCGAACATGCAACCAATGCTGGGAAAATTTTCCGTCCCGATAACCCACTTTATCCAAACTGGAAACACATTCCAATTGCTTATCATGGTCGAGCAAGTTCGATTGTAGTTTCGGGTACGCCCATTTATCGCCCACAAGGACAATTCAAACCTACGGATTCACCAAATCCAGTTTTTGGATACACAAAAGAATTAGATTTTGAATTAGAGATTGGTGCTATCATCGGTAAAAATTCGGAGTATGGCAAAAATATTGGCACAACTGAAGCAGAAAATTATGTTTTCGGATTGGTACTTTTTAATGATTGGTCAGCCAGAGACATCCAACGTTGGGAAACTTTACCACTTGGACCATTTTTGGGTAAAAACTTCGCTTCTTCTATTTCACCGTGGGTCGTTACGCTCGACGCTTTAGAAGCATTCAGAGCACAAGGTCCAACACAAGACCCTAAACCTTTGCCCTATTTGCAAGTTGAGGGAATCAGAAATTTTGATATTCAGCTTTCGGCCAAACTTAACGAAACAACCATTACGAATACAAATTTCAAGTATATGTACTGGAATATCGCCCAGCAAGTTGCCCACCATACAGTCAACGGTTGTAACCTTAAAATTGGTGATATTTTGGCATCAGGAACAATAAGCGGATCGGAAGTTGGTTCTTATGGCTCTCTTTTAGAACTCACTTGGGCAGGAAAAAATCAAATTACGCTTACAAATGGAGAAACTCGCACCTACCTCGAAAATGGCGATACACTAACTTTAGCTGGATTTTGTGAAAAAGATGGAAAAAGAGTTGGCTTTGGCGAGGTTATGGGAAAGATTGTCTAAACTTTGATTGAAATGATTTTTAGATTTTTATGATTGTAAAAATTTCTTTCTTCAATTTTTCATTTTACATTCTTCATTATAGAAATGCTTACATTAAACCCAAAAGAATTAGATTCAAGAGTTTTTTATAGTTATCTAACAGGAACAGTTGCCCCACGGCCAATTGCTTTCGCAAGTACAGTTGACAAAATGGGTAATGTAAATCTCAGCCCATTTAGCTTTTTTAATATTATGGGCATTAATCCACCAATTTTGGTTTTTGCACCTAATAATCGAGGGCGAGATAACTCAAAAAAAGATACAATACTCAACTTAGAAGAAGTGCCAGAAGTAGTCATCAATATGGTCGATTACGCCATGGTGCAACAAATGTCGCTTTCGAGTGTGGAGTTCCCACGAGGTACGAATGAATTTATCAAGGCGGGCTTTACGGAAGAAAAATCGGTTTTTGTGAAACCTCCGAGAGTTAAAGAATCAAAAGCTCAGTTTGAATGTAAAGTTCTTGAAATCAAGCAATATGGCTCAATGAATCTGGCTATTTGTGAAGTTATATTGGCACATTTTTCTAAAGAAATTATTGCAGAAAATGGTAAAATCGACCAACAAAAGACCGATTGGGTAGCACGCATGGGCGGAGACTGGTACGTACGTGCCAATGAAATTTCTATGTTTGAGGTAGAAAAACCTACAACCAAAATCGGTATTGGCTATGATGCCATTCCTGCCAACATTCGTTTATCAAAAATATTGACTGGTAATCATTTAGGGCAACTCGGTAATGTAGAAAATTTACCAACACAAGCAGAAATTGAAGCATATCGAGCAACGCCAACAATGCAAAATATCATCGAACAAGTAATGTATGGCTGTGCATTTCTCGACAATTTGTTGCACGCCGAAGCCGCTAAATTATTGAATGAAAATAAAGTAAAAGAAGCATGGTTGGTGCTTTTGCAAAATTCCCACCCCTAAATCCCCTAAAGGAGACTTTATGAAAACATTTACCATTAACAATTAATCATTATCCATTAACTTTCTGGCGTCGGTCGCCATTTAAAAGACTGGTTATCAATGGCTCGCATGGTGCAAAGGACTCCATCAAGATGGTCATATTCGTGTTGAAGGAGTTCGGAAATAGCATCCTCCACTTGCCAAGTTTGTGGTTGCCAGTTTTCATCTAAGTACTTTATTATTAATTGTTTATGCCGTTTGACTTTTACCAATAAATTCGGGAACGACATACAATCATCCCACAATTCAAACATTTCCTCACTTAGATTTTCAAAAACTGGATTGATAATTACAATCGGACGGTCGAGATTCAAATATATCAAACGCTTCATAACTCCGAGTTGCGGAGCGGCAATACCTCTACCAAATTGATATTTAGCCCGAATTTCTTCCATTACATTGTGCAAATCCGCCACCCATTCCTTTACTTGAGGTAATTCATGCTCATACACAGGCTCACAAACTTCATATAATCGAGGGTCGCCGAGTTGGAGTAAGTCGTTTAGGTTTTTCATCGAAATTGATTTAACAAAAATTAACACCCAAAAATAAACTAAAAAACACCTACATTCGTTTTTTCGGTGCAATAAAATCGAATTTTAAACACAATGAAAAACTTATTCATAACAATCTTTATACTATCTTTTTTGAATGGTTTTGGTCAGCTAATCACGAAAATGCCCGAAATAGACGACCAAACAAGCTACGAAACTGATATTACAAAAGTAGAAATTCGTGGCAGCTACACTATTGTTTCGTTTAGTTATCAACTTGCTCAGCAAAGAAACAATTCTTATCAATTTCAGTTTCCGTTCCCAAATCAAAATCAAACAAACTCAGCAGCTACTATTGCAATTAATCCCAAATGTTATTTGAATGGAAACGGTAAACGCTTCAAATATATTAAGTGTACAGGTATTCCAGAACTTCCTGAAGAGAAACAGGTTTTTCCAGGTGAAAAATACCGTTTTACGGTTTATTTTGAAAAACTCGACGCTGGTATCGAAACTTTCAATTTGATTGAAGGGAAAAATCGCCCCGAAGACAGCCATAAATACTGGAATTTTTATGGCGTACATATCAATAATCCACTAACTCCTCCGCCAGCAGTTGCCAAGAAAAGTGTTGAGCCAGAAAAAGAGGAAGAAATATTGGTGACAATCAAAGGGAAATTGATTGATTCCAAAACCAATAAACCAATAGCAGGTAAAGTTTTGTATCGTTTCGATTATGACATACAAAAAGCCGATTCAGTAAAAACCAGTGCAACAGGCGAGTACTCATTCAAAATCAAGCCAGAAGCCTATACTTTTGTGGCTTCAGCCAAAGGCTATGAGAATGCTCAAGAAAGCATGGATTTATCTAAAATTGGTAAAAGCCAACAGTTTTCGCAGAGCATATATCTAAATCCAGTTGAAAAAGTAGTCAAAAAACCAGAGCCTGTAAAAGAAGAAGCTCCAAAGCCAGAACCGAAAGTAGAGGTTGCAAAAGAAGAAATAAAAGAAAATAGTCCCGTAAAAATCGAAGAAAATAAATTTAGACTCGATAAAGTTTTGTTTGAAATTGGAGAATCGAAACTTTTACCAGATTCGTACGAACAACTCGATGGGCTTTTGAAAATGTTAAAAGAAGACCCTAAAATGACGATAGTTGTTGAAGGCCATACTGACAATGTTGGCGACCCAACCCAAAATAAACGCCTTTCACTTGAACGAGCCTATAATGTGCGTGAGTATCTGATTAGTAAGGGAATAGCGGGTTTCAGAATCCAATTCAAAGGCTACGGCGATACAAAACCTATCGCAGATAATAACACCGAAGATGGCCGCAAGATGAATCGTAGAGTTGAGTTTGTGATTTTGTAGAAAAATATCATGATTATTTAGAAAGACATCTTGAAATACTTATTTTCGGGATGTCTTTCTATTTTTACTCTCATGAAACTCTGTTCCGCTCAAATAAAACCAATCAAAGGCGATATTGAAAGTAATATTCAAAAACATATTGTTTTCATTAATTTGGCTCTCGAAAAAGGTGCTGACCTGATTTTCTTTCCTGAATTGTCATTGACTGGCTACGAACCTACTTTGGCAAAAGAATTGGCTACTGCTCAAGGCGATAACCGATTAGCTGTTTTTCAAGAAATAAGTGACGCAAATCAGATTATCATTTGCGTTGGAATTCCAACTCAATACCAAGCGAGTGTTCGCATCAGTATGGTAATATTCCAGCCGCATACTTCAAAGCAAACTTATTCAAAGCAAATTCTTCATGCTGATGAATATCCGTATTTTGTGAATGGAGAACAGCAAGTTTTTATTTCATACAAAAACCACAAAATTGCTCCAGCAATTTGCTACGAATCTTTACAAATTGAACATTCAACCAATGCCACTACTAATGGAGCAAATATATACTTGGCAAGTGTAGCAAAATCTGCTAAAGGCGTTGAAAAAGCTAATTTTCATTACCCTACAATTGCCAAAAATCTAAATATGATAGTGTTGATGGCAAATTCGGTTGGCTCTGCTGATGATTTTGTAAGTACTGGAAACTCTGCTGTTTGGAATAACGAAGGACAAATGATAATACAACTTGATAATAAAGTTGAGGGGCTTATTATTTTTGATACAGAAATCTGCAATGCTAAAACCTACATTCTTTAACTTATATCTTTGATAAACTGTGAAACCTGTTCTTTATTAAAATCTAATATTCTCAATAATATCGCTGGCCATCATACTTGTCATACCAAATTTTTCGGCGGCACAGTCACCTGCCACTCCATGTTGATAAACTCCTAAAATAGCAGCTTCTTTTGGTTCGTAACCTTGTGCTAATAACGCCGTTATTATTCCCGTAAGCACATCACCACTGCCTGCGGTAGCCATTCCTGCATTTCCTGAAGAATTAAAATGAATTGTTCCATCGGGCAAAGCAACGGCAGTATTTGCTCCTTTCAGACAAATAATTAGCTTATCTCTTACAGAAAACTCTCGTAAAAATTCTAATTTTTCATAATCGTCTTTCCAAGATTTACCAATAAGATTTCTAAATTCTTTTGGGTGTGGAGTTAGGATTGAATTTTCTGGAATTTTCTTCATTGCTGACCGCCCTTTCTCTGTCGAAAAATTATTAAGAGCATCGGCATCTAACACCATCGGAATTGCTAAATCTCGACAAATTTCGCAGAGCTTTTCTAAACTCGTTCTAATGATTCCGTTAACTCCAATTCCTGGTCCAACTCCAACTGCTTGAAAACTATTGCTGAAATCATCAACATGAAAGTTAGTAGCAATAAAATCAGCACTTTTACTATTCCAAGCCTCCCAATACATCGCCTCGGGCAAAAGCGTTTGCATAATTGGCAAACCAGATTTTACAGAGTGTACAGTAAGTTTCCCGACACCCGAACGCATACATGCACGAGCTGCAAGTACAGCCGCACCCATCATTCCGTGACTTCCTGCAATCAACAAAGCATGACCAAATGTTCCTTTATGAGAAAATTTCTTGCGTGGCTTTATCAGCTTCTCAACTTCTTTTGGTGTTGAAAAATAAAATTGCGTTTCAGTACTTTGAATAAAATTTGGGTGTAAACCAATATCAACAATGTGCCAATCACCTACAAATTCTTCATTTTGTGGCAACATGAAAGCTAATTTTGGTAATTGAAAAGCTACTGTATAAGTAGCTTTAATAATGGCATCGGTTGAATCATTTGACTTATCTGCAAACAAACCAGAAGGCGTATCAACTGAAATGATAGAGGTTTCACTACAATTTATTTTTTCAATTACTGATTTCAGCAAACCCTCAATCGAACGAGAAAGTCCAGAGCCTAAAAGTGCATCAATAATTATATCGTTTTTAGCAAAATTGAGCATAAATTGTTCATTTTCAATATAATTAATCGTTAGTTGGCTTTCTAAACGTTTTAGATTTATCTGAAAGTTTTCCGAAGATTTCTCGGAATATTTTACCATAAAAACTTCCAAATCATAACCCAAAGGTTGAAGCATTCGGGCAATTGCCAAGCCATCTCCCCCATTATCACCGAGTCCACAAAAAATTTTCACTTTGAAGTTCCCAGTTTCAAAATGCTTACAAAACCAATTGACAAATGCTCTTGAAGCTCGTTCCATCAAATCAATCGAAGCGATTGGTTCGTGCTGAATCGTGTAAGCATCAGCCGCTCTAACTTGTTCAACCGACAATATTTTCATAGATTTCCTTTCCTAAAATCTTAAAATGTATTTAATTCGTAAATATCGTAATTAACTTTTTTGTTTGTTACATAAACCATTTGCAAAACATTGAAAATAAGCGTTATCATACCAACTTTCAATGAAGCTGACAATATCGCTTGCCTCATCGAAACCCTAAAAAAATTCGGAGATACCAATCTACATGAAATCATAATTGTTGATTCTCCAAATTCAACCGATAATACCAATGAAATTGCCCAAAATTTAAGTACGATTTCAATAAAATCGCCCCAAAAAGGCAGAGCTGCACAAATGAATTTTGGGGCTTCAGTTGCAACTGGTGATATTCTTTATTTTGTTCATGCCGATACAAAAGTAAATCCTGATTATTGTTCAGATATTGCGAAAGCAATGTCCACAGGTCATGATTTTGGCTGCTATCGCTATCAGTTTGATGTCGATGATTGGCTATTAAAAGTCAATGCCTTCTTTACACGCTTACCTTTTATTTGGTGCAGGGGTGGCGACCAAACACTTTTTATTCGCAAAGAAGATTTCATGAAAGTTGGAAAATTCAGAGAAGATTACCAAATCATGGAAGATTACGAATTTATTATCCGAGCAAATAAAGTGCTGAAATTTAAGATTATTCCTAAAAATGTAATCGTTTCTGCCCGAAAATACAAAACTAATTCCTATCTTCGGGTTCAGAAAGCAAATTTTAAAGTCATGCGAATGTTTCTGAGTGGAAAGGCTTCTCAGCAAGAAATGACAGAAACATACCGCAAAATGTTAGATTACCGATGATGAAATATGATGTGTGTAGGGGAAATTTACTCTCAGGATGTCATAGAGTAAAAATCATTAAAAACTCCTATTTAATATTTTATGTCAGAATTGATTAGTGGAATTCAGCAAGTTGGAATTGGTGTGCGAAATGCCCAAGAAGCATTTAGTTGGTATAATAAAACTCTGGGGCTGAATGTTCCTCTCTTTGATGATGTTGCAGAAGCAACCCTCATGACTCGCTACACAAAAGGCAATATTCGCCAACGTCGAGCAATTTTAGCACTCAATATGGCTGGTGGTGGTGGTGCCGAAATCTGGCAATCGAATCGCCCCGAACCATTAGCAGCAGATTTCGAACCACAAGTGGGAGATTTGGGTATTTTTGCCGTGAAAATCAAATGTTCTGATGTAAAGCAATTTGCAGATAGTCAGAAAATCTCAACTACACAATCGCCCGAAGGGAAACCAACCGCTTGGCTTAAAGATAGCTACGGCAATCAACTCCAAATTGTTCAAGATGATTCATGGTTTAAACCCAAAGAGAGTATCACGGGTGGTGTTTTGGGCGTAATCATCGGCGTGAGTAATATTGACAAAGCTCTCAAATTATATAGAGATGTATTGGAAATAAATGAGTTAGCTTATGATAAAACTGGCACATTTGAAGATTTGAAAGAACTAAATGCCGATAAAAAGCAATTCCGCAGAGTTTTACTGAAAAAGCCTATGAATAATACTGGTGCCTTTAGTAGATTACTCGGAAACGTTGAAATTGAATTAGTTCAAGCACTCGAAGGCACACCAAATACGATATTTAAAGGTAGAAGTTGGGGAGATTTAGGCTTTATTCACGTGTGTTTTGATACACTTGATATGAATATTTTGAAAGAAAAATGTGCCAAAAATGGTTTCCCCTTTACTGTTGATAGCAATGATAATGGCGAAACATTTGATATGGGCGAAGCAGGCGGACGTTTTACGTATTTAGAAGACCCTGACGGAACATTGATTGAATTTGTAGAAACACACCGAGTGCCAATTCTAAAGAAAATAGGTTGGTATTTAAACCTCAAAAAACGCAAAACTCAAAAACCACTACCCGATTGGATGGTTTCGACGATGGGTTGGGGAAAAGTAAAAGCTTAAATCTGACTACGCTCAGTTTCCAATAAACTTATAAATTTCAAAAACGCCCAAAAATGGGCGTTTTTTATAACACAAAATTCTATTTTGTGTATTTTAGAAACAAAAACAATAAAATGGCAACAATATATCATATCACAACCAAATCTTGGTGGGCTACATTTGAAGATTTAGATTATTATGAAAGTCCGACTTTCAATGAAGAAACCTTCATTCATTTAAGTACTGCCGAACAAGTTTTAGGTGTTTTAGGGAGATATTATTCTGGACAAACTGATTTACTAAAACTTCATATAGATACTGAAAAGCTTTCGGCAGAGTTGAAGTTTGAGCAGGCTACAAATAATGAACTTTTTCCGCATTTGTTTGGGAGATTGAATAAAAGTGCAGTTTTGGTTGTGGAGGAGATTTAAAAATAAATTCTCTTAAACGCTTCAATAATTCTTAGTACTTTTTGAGGTGCCTTTTTTTAAATTCCTTTATTTCATAACTTTGAGGTCAAAATCAAACCAACTGTTTATGAAATTAAAATCTACACTTTTTATTTTATTAATCTGCTTATTTTTTGGAGTAAACGCACAAACTTCGTCAAGTAACGTTTCTACATATTTTTATTCACCTTCGGGTATGAGTCTTGAGTGTGGCGACCGTTTAATCAATGGTCGAATATATGCCTATTCAAATCAGAATGACGGTCAAAATATGGTTTTTGGTGAAAATAACAAGTATTATCTCGAAATTGCAGCCAATGGCTCTACAAAAAAATATGCAAGAATTGAAGCCATAAAAACTGATATTCAAAGCACAGGGACTGCCCAATTCTTACTTCCTGACACGCTAAAATTTGGAAAATCTTATCTACTACGAATGGTTTCTACCAATCCTGCACTGGTTACAAGTTCACCTTATGAAATAGTTTTTGGCGTTGGTAAGCTTCCTTTTGATGTAAGTTTTAAACAGGAGACAGCCTATTTTCAGAATAATCCACAAACTCCGTTGGCTTATATAGTAAGTCAGTCAAATAACCAATCTTACCGAGTAAATAACAGCACAACCTACAACATTAAACTTTCTAATGGGAATAATTACCAACAAAACGTGTACGGTCTTCCTTTTACTTCCAATGTTCTTGTGATACCCAAAGATTCGGTAAATGTTTACAAGATTGAAGAATTTATAAATAATTGTGGCACCAAAGGTAAGATTGATGGAGATGCTACGGTTATCAAAAAGAATTTTGTTGAAAAAATATTTATCAAAAGTTCAGAGGCTTATAATGTAATTTGTGTTGGCTCGAAAATAAATCTTGAGGTTGAATCAAAATCTCTCACTGCCAACTCCAAGCTAAAGCTTCAGTTTTCGTCTGATTATTACTTTAGTGAAGCTACTACTTCAACAGTAGATGTGAAATTGGATGCCAATCAAAGAGTAATTATTGATGTTCCAGATAAAGTTTTATTAGATACCTGGATGTACTTCCGATTAGTAAGTGATTCGCCCAAAATGACGAGTAACAGGGTCCAGTTTCTTTTAAAACCAAAACCTGCTTTTATTATCCCGTCACTTTCTGTAACGCAGAGTGATAAACTTGCAGTTTATTTTAATCACTTCGTATCGAATAGCTCAAATTATAATAGTACGATTGTTGAGGCAATTATAAACGGCCAGAAAATAACCTCTTCAGATTTAATTGATGGAACTTGGAGTTTTCCGATGCCACAAAAAGACACTGTATTTACCTTTAGTAAAATAGTTAGTTCATGTGGTGAAATACCAATATGGCAGCCAACCATTACGATACAACCAAATAATTTTGTTACGGTTGAGTTTGATACAAAGCAAAAAGAAGTATGTCAAGGACAAACAGTGGTTTATACTTATAATTCTTCAAATCCAGCTAAAAATAATGACATTAGGTTTATTGCATACATACAAGCATACGCAAGAGACTTGAACACCGCTAATAATAACTATGTCTATGCCAATGTTACTAATCCGCCAATTATCGTTGACCAAGAAAACAAAACAGTGTCAGTACAAATTCCCCGCAACCTTAATGAACAGCTATTGTCACAGTTCAAAACAGACAAGCTTATGATTGAAGATGTATTTGTGAGTGTCTATGCTTCTGGCAATAGTTCTAATTTAAGAGTTAGCAATACAGGTAATTTTCGTATTCCACAAATAAATTTAAACCCGATTGTTTCGCTGACGACTCCATCAGTAACTGCCGAAAAAACGGGTTATATCAATCTGCCAATTAAGTTTTCGGGTGGTCCATCTATCAGTTATAAACTATCAAATGGTCAGGAGGGAACTTTGAATCATACCAGACCTGACTGTAATTCTTGTAAATTATTAAACGGGAATACAAATTTTATTAGAGTTTTGGCACAAAAAAATGAAACACTAAAGTTTACTTCCGTCGAAAATACTTGTGCTTTGGGCAGTGTATCGGGCGAAACAAAGATTATAATGGATGAAAAGAAACCATCTCTCGTAATCGACGAATCGAAAGTTTTAAAAACCGTGTGTCGAGGAGCTCTCTTTGATATTCCATTTTTCAAAACTGGAAATTGGCCTGAGAAAAACACATTTAAGGTGTATATTCGTACATATTACGGTAATAATAACATCAAAAATACCGCAACGATTGTAAGTGAAACTGAGAAGTTGCAAGTTAAAGCATCAACCAACGAGTCTGAATACTTTTTTGATGTTTGGATAGAAAGTAATGGGTCTGTATCAAATACAGTTCGCATAACACTTGAAGCAAAACCAAATAATTTAACTTTTAGTACCAATCAGGTATCAAGTTCAACAGTACTTGATGATAACACTGAAATCATTAGTGTACCCAACACAAATGCTCAAACCTACTTTCAATTTAATGGTTACGGTAGTAATTTGATGTTTACCGTTAACGGAAAGCCGTATAAGCCTACTTACCAAAGTAATTCTTATTCCAGCTATTCAGATTATGTAAGTAGTTCGACTAAAGACACACTATTAACCTTTAATAGTGCATCAAATAGCTGTGGAGTGGTTGAAGTTAACAAGAAATATAAAATTGTAGGAGTACCTACGGTTATCTACAATCTTGAAGATAATTCCAAAAACTTCCTTCCTATTTCTCCATGTGCGGGTACTCAGCGAGTAACTGAGCTTCAATATTATGGTAAAACGCCAACTAAGGATTCTTTAGTTATTCAGCTTGCAAAATATAATTCAGTAGATGGATTGGCACCAGAACTCAAGAAGCTTAAATTTTTTGATGTGCCAACAACCAAACAGAAACAAATGCTTACATACACACTACCCGATACTTTGTCAGGCGATTATGTATATAGAATAAAATCATTGACAAATAACATTACTTCACAATATAACTATTTGAGTTATACTATTCAGCAGAAGCCAAATGTCAAATTGAGTGCCTCGAATAATCAAACAGAAGTAGTGGGCTTACCGGGTGCTTCTTTATATCTTGATAGTAAATTTGAGAGAAATACCGCTTTTTATGTTATTCTAAATAACGGTCAGACCTACTCAAACTATGACTTTGGTCTTTACTACAGTTCAGTTCGTACAGAAAATAACAACGATTATAAAATTGTTTTGCAAAACTATGGTAAATACTTTTCTCCAGCTTTTACCACCAACTATTCGGTAAAATCAGTTTATAATCAGTGCGGAGAAGGTAAAGCCGAAGGAAATGCAACTATCGTAGTTTCGCCAGCAGTCCGACAGCAATTTAGCAATACTTTATTGAGTAACACTTTTTGTAGTGGAGATAGTATAAGTATGGATTTGAGTTACTTCGGAGCATTTCCTAAAGATACGCTCATGGGACTTTATTTGCACACAAACGCTAAGGCATCATACAATCAAGAGTTGGTTACTTTCAAAAATAATCCTCAAAAGATTTCGGCAAAATTGCCAGTTGACGTTAATTCTGGTAATTACTTTATTCAAATTCGTAAGAAGAGTAGAAGTAAAATTTATAAATCAGGTCAGAATATTGCCTATGATTCACTTCAAAATCTCCAAGCAAAACTCAATCTGGATAGTGATATTTCGTATTTGTCAATCGCTGCAGCACCAAATATAGCATTGAGCGGAAGTACTGAGATTTTTGTCGGTAATACAGCAACTTTATACATCGAACCGCTGAACCAAAAAGGAGAAAACCTTGCCACTTCTAAAGATACCGTTTCATTAGTTGGTGGTATTGATTATCATTTCCAGTTGAGTAATGGCAATAAATATAGTAGTAACAGTCAAAATTTCAGCCTTTCGCCCCTCAAAACTGAAACGTTTTCAATAAATTCAATAAAAAGTGCTTGTGGTGAAGGAAAAGCTTTTGGTTCTGCTACCATCACCGTTTTGCCCAAATCTGACCAAAGAATCGAAACCGTGGGCTATCCAAGAAGTAAAGGCGATTATGGCTCTTACTATACCAATTATTTTGTCTTTTGTGCTGGAACTAAAGATTCATTAGACATAAAAGTTTTTGGTAAAGACCTCAATCTATCGAAATATTCTGTGGTGTTATCAGATATGTCAGGGGGCAATTATACTGTTGTAAAAACTGAAAAATCGTTGATAGTTCAAGATTCAGCAACTTTTAAAATTGTTAGGCTATGGTATCAATTGCCAGAAAATGCTACTGCTGGTAATAGCTATCGAATCAAAGGTGTTTCTGAAGATAATACAATTTTAAGTACACCGTTGAAAAATCCAATTACGATAAATGAATTACCAACTGCGAGTTTGACAGGTAATACTCAATTTGCCAATGGTGATAAAGTAAACGCTGTCGTAAAACTCACTGGCAATGCTCCTTGGGCGATTTCTGTTATTGATAAAGATGGAAATTTTGCTTATAATGGATTACCAACTAAAATCGATAGTACTGAGAATTTTAAAAACTATAAGCCGAAATTAATTTATACAAACGAATTTAATTTGGAACTCAAGCCAGAAAAATCAAATGTTTATAGAATTTCAAAGGTATTTAATGAGGCATGCGAGTTTGGAAAAGTAATCGCAGGTGAATTCACCGTTGATTTAATCTTAGCCAACGAAAACCCTATTCAAAATCTCATTCAAATCTATCCAAACCCAACCGCTAACCAATTAAATATTGATTTAACAGGTCTAAACACCACAACAGTCGTAGAAACTTATAATAGTATGGGCAAACTACTCGATAGTAGAACTTATACCCAAAGCCAAACGCAGCATAAACAAAGTTTAGATTTTAGCCAATATAATTCAGGTGTCTATCTAATAAAAGTCAATACCGATAAGCTCTCTCAAACCTATCGAATTATGAAGCATTGAAACAAAACGAGCGTTACAAAATGTAACGCTCGTTTTGTTTATACAAATATTTTATCTCATAAATTCATCCTCTTCAACTCCTCTACCGCATAATTAGCTGCACGTGCCGAAAAAGCCATATAAGTCAAAGATGGATTTTGACAAGGCGAAGAGGTCATGGCTGCCCCATCTGTACAAAATACATTTTTCACTGCATGGTGTTGGTTAAATTTATTAAAGACCGATGTTTTTGGATCATTTCCCATACGTGCAGTTCCCATTTCGTGGATACTTAATCCAATGGTAGCTTTAGCATCAAAGCCTTCGATATTCTTAAAACCAGCCGATTCCATCATTGCAATTGCTTGTTCTTGGGCATCTTTTCGCATCGCAAGTTCATTATCTCGATGTTGGGCATCAAATTTCAAAACAGGTTGCCCCCATTTATCTTTTTTCTCATCAGTCAACGAAACTTTGTTTTCGTAATAAGGCAGACATTCGCCAAAAGCATCTAAAATCATCTTCCAGTTGCCAAATTGGGTATTTTGTTCTTTAAAATTTACCCCAAAACCATCCATTTCAGCGGCACTTCCCCAACCTTCTCGCCAAGTATACACCTCAAATCCGTAGCCTCGCTTGAAATTTTGCCTATCACCATTCACATTTCTGAAACGTGGAATATAAAGCCCTGCGGGATGACGGCCGTAATAAACTTTATCTAAATCGCCCTCATAATCGCCATTTGCTCCTACATGAAAATGATGGTCCATCAAATTATGTCCGAGTTGACCACTATCGTCCATGCCATTCGGAAAACGATTCGATGTTGAATTCATCAAAATAAAAGTCGAACCCAAAGCCGAAGCATTTAAGAAAATCACTTTTGCATGAAACTCTAACCATTCGTTAGTTTGTTCATCAATCACCCTTACGCCCGAAGCTTTCCCTGCCTTTTCATCATAAATTATCGAATTTACTATTGAATGCGGACGAATCGTCAAATTTCCAGTCTTACGAGCCGCAGGAATCGTAGCCGACTGACTACTAAAATAAGCTCCAAACGGACACCCACGCATACAAAGATTTCGGTATTGACATTTGGCACGTCCCAAAGCCAGTTGTTCTTCGGTTGGAGCAGTCAAATGTGCTGCTCGTGCCGAAATCACTTTTCTATCATCAAATTTCCCGTTAATTGTCGCTCTAAAATGGCCTTCAATACAATTATCAGGCATTGCAGGCTGAAAAATCCCATCGGGTAATTGCGGCAATCCATCACGGTTTCCTGCAATTCCTGCAAAACGCTCCACGTGGTCATACCACGGTGCAATATCTTTATATCTAATTGGCCAATCTACCCCAACTCCCTCTTTGACATTTGCCTCAAAGTCTAAGTCAGAGAAACGAAAAGAATATCTTCCCCACATCAACGAACGTCCACCAACATGATAGCCACGAATCCAATCAAAAGGTTTTTCTTCTACGTAAGGATTTTCCAAATCATTCACAAAATGGTGAGCAGTGGCTTCCGTTACGGCAAAACCTGTGCGATTTTGAACTGGATATTTTTCCAACTCTTTATCCGACATCTTTAAGTTATGATGCGGAAACTCCCACGGAGGCGTCATAGCCGTGTGATAATCTTTTACGTGTTCAATCATTCTTCCACGCTCAAGCATCAAAACTTTTAATCCTTTTTCTGATAATTCTTTCGCCGACCAGCCACCCGAAATTCCCGAACCTACCACAATAGCATCATAAGTCATCTGTTCGTTTACTTTTCCTTGAATATTCATCTTCAATCTTTAGTTTGTTGTACTGCATAGATAATTTTATCTGTGAATATACGAATATATCTTTTCGCCCCAAAAACATTTTCCCAGCTTCGCATTAAACTTAAAAATCAAGTAAAAACCCCTACTGATTGCAGTATTTTAACGCTATGCAAGTTAATTAAAAGCAGCTAACTTTGTAATCACTTAGTAGCCATGAAATAAGTAAGTATCAAAAGTCGGCTTTTCGGAGTCGGCTTTTACTTGAATGAGTTTCAAGCATCTTAAAGATAAATTTCAAAAAATTCATTAGTTTAGGGTTAGTTAAAAAAACGCATAGCACACCTCTATTTTAGGGAGTGTGCTATTTTTGTTTCTGAAATTTATAGCCGTACTTTGTCTAAAAAATCAGTGTATGCACGGAAAAGGAAAGCAAAAAGAGCAAAAACCAACAAATTCAACCGAAAAATCTGGACTTCATCCCCGAAATCCACACCGTTTTCGCTATGATTTCAAGGCACTAATTGTATCTTGTCCAGAATTAGAAAAATTTGTTAGTATCAATAAATTCGGTGATGAAAGCATTGATTTTGCCAATCCCGATGCCGTGAAAACGCTCAATCGAGCCATTCTCAAGCATTTTTATCAAATTTCGCTTTGGGATATTCCCAAAAACTACCTTTGCCCGCCTATTCCTGGGCGTGCTGATTATATTCATTATATTGCAGATTTACTGGCCGATGACAACCAAAAGCAAATTCCAATTGGAAAAAAAATTAAAGTTTTAGATATTGGAGTAGGTGCAAATTGTGTCTATCCAATCATTGGTTCACAAGCCTACGGCTGGGATTTTGTTGGTACTGATATTGACCCAACTGCTATCAAATCGGCTCAAAATATCATTAAAAGTAATAGCGTTCTAACCGACAAGATTGAATGTAGATTGCAGCCTTCAAACAAACATATTTTTGAGGGTATTTTAAAACCCAATGAGTTTTTTGATGTTTCGATTTGCAATCCGCCATTTCATACTTCGGCTGAAGAAGCGGCGGCTGGAAGCCAAAGAAAAATTAAAAATTTAGGTCTGAAAGACAAAAACAAACTCAATTTTGGTGGGCAAAATGCTGAACTTTGGTGCGAAGGTGGAGAAGAAACATTCGTCAGAAATATGATTTTTGAAAGTAAAGAAATAGGTCAGCAAATTAATTGGTTTACGAGCTTGATTTCAAAAAAAGAGCATTTACCGAGCATTTATTATTATCTAAAAAAAGTAAACGCCATCGAAATAAAAACTATCAATATGGCACAAGGGCAAAAAATTAGCAGAATTGTGGCTTGGACATTTAAAAGCGAACGCTAAAGAGTGTCCTCACTTAGAAAACAGGAGAAATTTACGATTTCTCTTTTTTAAACAAAATCTATATCGTAATATTGCAATATAAAAATATACTTTCAAATGGGGCTTACAAAAACCGACCTTTTTACCGAAAACCAAAATGAAATAGCGATGCTTGCTAAAGCTATTGCTCACCCAGCTCGTGTAGCCATTATTGAGTATTTATTGAAAGTGAATGCTTGTATTTGTAATGATATTGTGAATGAGTTACCATTGGCACAGCCAACCATCTCGCAGCATTTGAAGGAGTTGAAAAACGCAGGAATCATCAAGGGTAACATCGAAGGAAATGCCATTTGCTATTGTATCAACGAGCCAGTTTTTAGTAAAATTCAAGGGTTATTTAGTCCAATGCAGCCAATCCAAAATAAATGTTGTTAATCAAACTTAAATTTTAAAGCAATGAAACTCTCAGAAGTCAAACAGTTACTACATACCGCAGAAAGTGTAAATTTTCAACTCGAAAATGGCACACAAGTTCCCGAACATTTCCATGTGACCGAAGTTGGAGTCATCACAAAGCATTTTATTGATTGTGGCGGAACTGTTCGCAACGAAAAAGTAGCCAATTTTCAATTATGGAATGCTAACGATACCGAACACCGCCTAAAACCAAAGAAATTACTTGATATTATTGCACTTTCAGAGAAAGTTTTGGGTATGGAAGACCTCGAAATCGAAGTAGAATATCAAGCCGAAACCATCGGAAAATACGAACTGGGCTTTAATGGCCAAGATTTCATGCTTTTGAGCAAACAAACAGCTTGTTTGGCACAAGATTCGTGCGGTATTCCTGCCGAAAAATTAAAAGTAAACCTTTCGCAAGTAGCTGCAAGTGCCTCGGCTTGCTGCACCCCAGGTGGTGGATGTTGCTAATCTTTTGACCTAAAATTCAAAAAATGTATCAATCAATCAGAAGTTTTTTAAAAAACATCGAGCAAGATTTTGCAACAATTCCAGACGAAAGAAAAGATTTATTGCAAAAAATAAGCAATTATATTCAGGCAAGATACGATAAAAATGAGGCTATCAATCTTGTTTATATCTGTACGCATAATTCCCGACGAAGCCATTTTGGGCAAGTAGCGGCAGCCATTTCGGCGGCTTATTATAACATAGATAAGGTAGCTACTTTTTCGGGAGGAACGGAAGCAACGGCATTCAATCTGAATGCCATTAATGCACTAAAAACACTTGGTTTCAATATAATTTCTGATGAAAAAGAAGTAAACCCGACTTACCAAGTTAAGTTCGGGAATAATCTAAGCACAACTTGTTTTTCAAAAGTCTATGACCACGAAGCTAATCCAAAAACTGACTTTGCGGCCATTATGACTTGCTCAGATGCCGAACAAAATTGTCCTTTTATTCCTGGAGTTGCCTTACGAATCGGTACAACCTACGAAGACCCAAAGAAATCGGATGGAACACCCCAGCAAGACGAAACTTATCTAAGAAGATTCAAACAAATTGCCACCGAAACACTCTATGCTTTCTCGCTGGTGAAATAAACTAAAAAGCAAAAACATGAAAACCAAAACAGCAATTTTACTCGAATTATGGGTAGAAGCCCGCACTCGATTTTCTAATCAGTTACAAAATCTAACATCAGAGGATTTAACCAAGAAACTAAATCCCTCGCCCAATAGTATTGGTTTTCTGATTCGACACATAGGTGATGTGGAGCTGCTTTTTGCAAAAAATGTCTTTGGCGATAGCACCGTAAAAGTAATTGCCAAAACAGTTATCGACAAAAAAGATACTGGTGAGTGGACAAACTTGACAGAGTTAGTTGACTACGTCAATCAATCATTCGCAACATTAAAATCAATCATCGAAAAACAAAGCGATGAAGATTGGGAAACGAGTATTTCGACCCAAGAATTTGGAACAAAAACCAAAGCCGAAGCTTTTGGTCGGATTGTCTCGCATACAACTTATCATGCAGGACAAATGGCAATTATTAAAAAGTACGGATAATAAAAAACATCATGAGTGCAAACAATTGTAACCCAACGCAGAGAAAAAAACTCAGCTTCCTCGACCGATTTCTTACACTTTGGATATTTCTGGCCATGTTTCTGGGCGTCGGAATTGGCTATTTTATACCAGATTCTTCTGCATTCATCAATTCATTTTCCAGTGGAACAACAAATATCCCGTTGGCAATTGGGTTAATTTTGATGATGTATCCACCGTTAGCAAAAGTCCGTTACGAACAAATGGGTGAAGTTTTCAAAAATACCAAAATCTTATCCGTTTCGCTCTTACTTAATTGGGTAATTGGACCAATTTTGATGTTTTTCTTAGCGATAATCTTCTTTCGTGACCAGCCCGAATACATGATGGGATTAATTCTGATTGGTATTGCTCGCTGTATTGCAATGGTTATTGTGTGGAACGAACTCGCTGACGGCAACCGAGAATATGCAGCAGGTTTAGTTGCTCTCAACAGCATTTTTCAAATCTTATTTTACAGCATTTATGCCTATTTGTTCATTTCGGTTTTACCACCTTATTTTGGAATAAAAAGCACCGAAATCAATATTACGATTAGTCAAATTGCAGAAAGTGTGCTTATTTATCTCGGAATTCCTTTTTTTGCGGGCATCGTCAGTCGATACTCCTTAATCAAATGGAAAGGTTTAGAATGGTTCAATACCAGATATATTCCATTTATTTCGCCGATTACGCTCATTGCTTTACTTTTCACAATCGTGCTAATGTTTAGCTTGAAGGGTGAATTAATCGTACAAATTCCTTTCGATGTACTCAAAATTGCAATACCTTTAGTTATTTATTTTTTGATAATGTTCGTCGTAAGTTTTTTTCTTGGCAAAAAACTCGGAGCAGATTATTCAAAAAACACTGCCATTTCGTTTACCGCAACTGGAAATAATTTTGAACTGGCGATAGCAGTTGCCATCGGTATTTTTGGCATTAATAGCGGGCAAGCCTTTACGGGTGTAATCGGCCCATTGGTCGAAGTGCCTGCTCTAATCTTATTAGTCAATGTGGCTTTTTGGTTCAAGAAAAGATGGTATGCAGGCGAATCGTTGGCTGAATAAAATTTTTTTTGTAAATTTTTCAATAAAACTTTACAAGTAATTATTTTTTTTATACTTTAGTCACAGCAAATACAACAAACGAAAAATTCATTCGTTGTTTGGGATTTACGATTAAGATTTATTAACTTTGCAGTCCGATTAGGAGAATGCTGGGCTTTGTACGGTTCAGCCGCTTCACTAAACGTATAAACATTTGATAATCAAGTAAATAACAAACCAATGGATTTGATTAAGTTAGTCGAAGCAGAATTTGCTGGCAAGAGACAAACACAGCCTGAATTTAAGGCTGGAGATACAATTAGCGTTCACGTTAAAATTGTTGAAGGAAATAAAGAGCGTATTCAGGTTTATACTGGTACTGTAATTCAACGTCGTAACGTTGGTAC
>NZ_LXHX01000029.1:0-7770 GCF_001649495.1 Emticicia sp. MM
GAGCGTATTCAGGTTTATACTGGTACTGTAATTCAACGTCGTAACGTTGGTACAAATGGTGAATCTTTTACTGTACGTAAAATTTCTAATGGTGTTGGTGTAGAGCGTATCTTCCCAGTACTTTCACCAAGTGTTGATAAAATCGAAGTAGTACGTTACGGTAAAGTGCGTCGTGCAAGATTGTTCTACTTACGTGGAAAACAAGGTAAAGCAGCACGTATCAAAGAATTAAAGAAAAAATAAGAACATTTTGAAAAAAAAGTTATACAAAAAATTAACTTTTTACTCTCAAAATTGTCTAAAGATAAAAGTAATAGCTTTTTCATAATTTTGTGTAGGAAAAGGCCGCCCCATTGGAGCGGCTTTTTTTATATGAAAGAAGCGAAGTCTTCCTTGAAAATTCAGTAAATACTATGAATAATATCAAATTTTATAAATACCAAGGCACTGGAAACGATTTTGTTATGATTGATAATCGTGATGAAAAATTTCCAGCTAGTCAAGCATACATTGAACACCTTTGCCACCGCCGTTTTGGCATTGGTGCAGATGGCCTAATTTTACTTCAAAACGACCCCAATTATGATTTCCGAATGGTATATTATAATGCCGATGGCAAAGAAGGAAGCATGTGTGGAAACGGAGGACGATGCACAGTAAGATTTGCTGAAGATTTAGGTATTTTTAAAGATAAAACAAAGTTTATTGCAGTCGATGGTGAACATTTAGCCGATGCCAATGAAGCGGTAATAGCCTTGAAAATGGGTGAAGTACATAGCATCGAACGCCACGATTTTTACGATTTCATGAATACAGGTTCACCACATTATGTTGCATTTGTGAAAGGAATCGAAAGCTTTGATGTATATAATGAAGGTAAGAAAATAAGATATTCTGACGAGTGGGTTGCTCGTGGTGGCACGAATGTAAACTTTGTTGAAGTAATTGATAATGAAACTATCTACGTACGTACATACGAACGTGGCGTTGAAGATGAAACCTATTCCTGCGGGACGGGAGTAACTGCATCTGCTCTTTCAACATTCTTACGTTTTGGAATGAAAAGCCCAATTAATGTAATTACCAAAGGAGGAAATTTAAAAGTTTCATTCAATGAAAACTTTACAGATATTCGTTTAATTGGCCCAGCAATGAAGGTTTTTGATGGTATTTTATAAAATAACCACGATTTAATAGGTTTAAAGCCCTAATTGCATCTGCAATTAGGGCTTTTGCTTTGATACTCAAACATTTAATTCAAAAACATTGCATAATCAAATCGTACTTCCTAATTTGGTAAACCTAATATTAAATACGAAAATACTATGTCCGAATTTGTATTGGCCATCGAATGGCAAGGATTTGAAAAAGATAAATATGTTCACACAGTATTAGAAGATAATATTCTCCCACCTTATATAGCTCAATGTAGATGGTTTGCGGGTAAAGCACGGCAGATAAAACTTTTAAAAGTGAAAGATACCGTACACTTTGAGTCGTTTATTTTTATGACTTTCGAAGTAAAATACGATGAGGGCGACTCTGAGCTTTATTTACTACCCCTTTCTTTTGTTGAAGAAAATACGCAAGAAATAGCCCCAAAAGGCGTACTATGTAAAGCCAGTATGGACGAAAAAATTGGTTTACTGGTTGATGCCATTTATGATGAAAAATTTCGTGCTAAACTATTTACCAGCGTATTTCATCAATCAACTTTCCCACAACACAATGATGATTCTTTAGTGTTTGCGAAAGGGAAAGCATTCGTTGAAGAAACGGATGAAATAGACTCAATTTTACCCAATATCGACTCCTCTAACTCGGCAATGATTTTTGGAGGAAAATATTTTCTAAAGCTTTACCGTAAAATCTTTGCTGAGACAAATCCTGAAGCAGAAATGGTTGAGTTTATCACTCAAAATTCTGATTTCAGAAATATTCCAAGATTTGCGGGAAGTGTTTCTTGGAAACGAGAAACTGCTCCAGAAATTACTTTTGGTGTAATGGTCGAAGTGATACAAAGCTTGAAAGATGACTGGAGTATGACAGGCGACTATCTAAATGATTTCTTAGAAGCTTTTGTGGAAGGCAATTTCCAAATTAAAGAGTCGGTTTTTGACAAGGTTTCTTTATTAGCACATCGAACCGCAGAAATGCACAAGGCTCTTTTTGCTCTCAGAGGAGCCGATTCTTTCAATGCCGAACCATTTGACCGACAATATCGCCGCTTTTTACACGAAAAGTTCGAAAATCTTCTTGAACGGAGATATAATTTATTGACCGAAAATTATTTAAAACTTGATGGTCAAGCACAGGCACTCGCTTGGAAATTCATGGAATCTAAGGATATGATTCTTGAATTTATAGACCAAGTTTTAACTCGTCCGCTATTTTCCTATCGAACAAGAATTCATGGAGACTACCATTTAGGACAAGTTTTAGCCACAGAACATGATTTAGTAATAATAGATTTTGAAGGGGAACCAGAAAGTACAATTACTGAGCGGAAAATTAAACATTCTCCACTTAAAGATGTAGCGGGTATGATTCGCTCATATCACTATGCTGTTGCAGCTAAATTATTCAATGCCACCGAAACAAGCACTATTGAACCTAAGGTTCTCCAAAGAGCAGCCGATAGATGGTATAAACTGATTAAAGATACTTATTTAGATGAGTATCTAGGCGTCTTCGGGAGTCCACATCCATTATTTAAGGATAATAATGAAATTAATTATCTCTTACTTTTCCACCTATTAGAAAAAGCAGTTTATGAAATTGGCTACGAAGTAAATTATCGACCAAGTTGGGTAAAAATACCTCTTATTGGTATTGCGGAAGTGCTAATGGAGGTTGAAAAATTAAGGAGATAAACAAAGTAACAACTAAATGAATCAATATTACAAAAATTTATTTGAGCACGAATATTGGGCAAATTTAAAAGTTTTAGAAAGCATCATTCATTCATCTACTCCACCTCAAAGGGCTATTGAAATTTTTTCACATATAATTGCAGCCCAAAGAATTTGGCTAGATAGAATAATGGCAAAAAAAAAGAAGTACGTGTTTGGGAAGTTTTTGATGTAAACATAATGCTTGAACTGCTCGAAATAAATTTTGCTGATATAAATAAAGTAATTAAAAAAGAAGAAATGGGGCAGTTAATTGCCTATCATAATACCAAAGGAGATAGTTTTACAAATACAATTAGCGAAATATTTTCACATTTGCTACTCCATTCAGCGTATCATAGAGGGCAAGTGGTTATATTGTTAAAAGGAAATATTGAACAATTACCCATGACCGATTATATCTTATTCAAGAGATAATTTAAAATTAATCTAATCAATGAATCATATACCAACATTATCAGAAATTCAAGAAGCACACGAAAGAATCAAACCTTTCATTCATCACACCCCAGTACTAACTTCAGCCAGTATCAACCAACTTGCAGGGTGTGAAATTTATTTTAAATGTGAAAATTTTCAAAAAATTGGAGCATTTAAAGCCCGTGGAGGTATGAATGCCGTGCTTTCACTATCACCTGAAGAACAAGAAAAAGGCATTACCACCCATTCATCTGGCAATCATGCCCAAGCCATCGCTTTAGCAGCCAAAGCAGTTGGCACAAAGGCATATATTGTGATGCCTAGCAATGCCCCTAACATAAAGAAAAATGGCGTAAAAGCACTGAATGGTGAAATAATTGAATGTGAACCTACACTAGAAGCACGTGAATCGACTGTTCAACAAGTAATTGAACGTACTGGTGCAACTTTTGTTCATCCATTTAATAACTACGATGTAATTGCAGGACAAGCAACAGCAACTGTTGAGCTTATTGGAGAAGTGACCCATTTAGACGTCATTATGGCTCCCGTCGGTGGTGGTGGTCTATTAAGTGGTACGGCACTGGCAACCCATTATCTGTTACCCAATGCCGAAGTAATTGCAGGTGAACCAGAAGGTGCCGCTGATGCAGTTTTATCATTCAAAACAGGTAAAGTAGAAAAAGCACCTTATATCAAAACCATTGCTGATGGCCTTATGACAACTCTTGGAGATAAAACATTGGAGATAATTAGAAAGTATGTAAAAGATATAATCATCGTGAGTGATGAAGAAATTATTGCCGCAATGAAGCTAATTTGGGAAAGATTAAAAATTGTAATCGAACCCTCATGTGCAGTTCCATTTGCCGCACTTTTAAAAGAAAAAGAAAGATTCAAAGGTAAAAGAGTTGGAATTATACTTACGGGTGGAAATGTAGATTTGGGTAAATTACCATTCTAAAAATTTACTTTTTTTTTACCAAAAGGCTTGTTAGTCAATTACTAACAAGCTTTTTTATTTTGTATATTTACATTCTATCTATTCAATTAAAACAAAATTACCAATGAATCTACCATTACAACCGGCAAAGAGACACTTCTTTGTTTGGGTTTTACTTTTATTCACCATTAATTTAAGTTTTTCCCAAAATCAAAAGGTTTTGGTTTTCTCCAAAACCAAAGGTTGGAAGCATAGTTGTATTCCGTTTGGCATAAGAGCTATTCAAAAATTAGGGCAAGAAAATAATTTTTTAGTTGATACAACAACTAATTCTTCACTCTTCACCGACCAAAATTTACAAAAGTATTCAACTGTCATTTTTAACTGTACCACGGGCGATGTGTTGAATAATGAACAACAAGCAGCTTTCGAACGCTACATTCAAGCAGGTGGTGGCTATGTTGGTATTCACTCTGCTACTGATACCGAATATAATTGGCCTTGGTATGGCGAATTAGTTGGAGCGTATTTCGGTAGTCATCCAAACAACTCAAATATTAGAAAAGCGATTATTGATGTAACAGAAAAAAAACATATTTCAACTAGTCATTTACCAACTAGATGGGAACGCACAGATGAGTGGTATAGTTTTAAATATATTTACCACGGCATCAAACCATTAATGTATTTGGATGAAAATACCTATGAAGGAGGAACCAATGGGGGAAATCACCCAATTGCTTGGTATCATGAG
This sequence comes from Emticicia sp. MM, assembly GCF_001649495.1. NCBI lineage: Bacteria > Pseudomonadati > Bacteroidota > Cytophagia > Cytophagales > Leadbetterellaceae > Emticicia > Emticicia sp. MM. The sequence goes on from NZ_LXHX01000029.1 coordinate 5,030, forward strand.
TACGATGGCGGCCGTGCCTTCTACACTGCCAATGGACATACGGATGAAAGTTATTCAGACCCAATGTTTTTAGAGCATTTACTAGGTGGAATTAAATATGCTATGGGTGAAAGTAAACCATTAAATTATTCCAAATCATACGCAAAAGCAGTTCCAGAAGAAAATCGTTTTGAAAAAACAGTATTAGTAAATGACCTCAATAATCCAATGGAATTGGCTGTTTCTAAAGATGGAAGAGTATTTTTTACTGAATTAGCTGGAAATTTATCAGTTTTCGATACAAAAACGAATAAACACAAACTCATACATCGCTTCCCAGTTGTGATGAAAGGTGGAACTGGGCTAATAGGTATTACACTCGACCCTAACTTCGAAAAAAATCAATGGATTTATCTCTATTATTCACCACCAATTGAAGGCGAACCCATTTTATTTAATCTTTCTCGATTTAAGCTTTCACCAAATAATATACTAGATTTAGCATCTGAAAAAATATTGTTACAAGTTCCCGTTCAAATAAACAGTGGAGCACACCATGGAGGTTCTCTGGCCTTCGATAAAGACGGGAATTTAATCCTTTCAACTGGAGATGGAACTACGCCATTCCCATCTGATGGCTATGCACCTATTGATGAAAGACGAGAGGAAAAATATTATTCTATGGATGCTCAAAGATCTTCTGCAAATACGAATGATTTAAAAGGAAAAATATTAAAAATTCACCCTGAAGCCGATGGAACCTATACTATTCCTCAGGGAAATATGTTCCCCAAAGGAACACCCAATACCCGCCCCGAAATCTTTGCAATGGGTTGTAGAAACCCTTATAGAATTGCCGTTAATCCAAAAACTTCTACCATTTATTGGGGAGAAATTGGGCCAGATGCTGGGGAAGACAAAGAAAGAGGCCCAAGAGGTTATGATGAGTTTAACCAAGCAAAAAAGCCGGGAAATTATGGATGGCCTTACTTTGTAGGTAATAATTATGCCTATGCTAAATGGGACTTTGAAAGTGGTAAAGCGGGTCCGAAGTTCGACCCTTTAAAACCAATTAATAACTCACCAAATAATACTGGCTTAAGAGAACTACCACCAGCAACACCTCCAATTATTTGGTATCCTTATTCTCTTTCGCCTGAATTTCCTGAACTTGGTTTAGGCGGTAGAAGTGCTATGGCTGGTCAATTCTATACTTACAATAAAAACTCGGGTTCAAATAAAAAAATTCCTGAATACTACGATGGTGCCCTTTTTGTATTTGATTGGATGAGAAATTGGATGTTAGCATTAAGATTCGATGAAAACGAAAACTATGTTAGAAACGAAAAATTCATGCCAATCAACGGTGATTTTCGTCGCCCAATCGACTTAGCATTTAGTAATGAAGGTATCATGTATATTCTGGAATATGGTTCAGTATATGGTGCGGATAATGTTGATGCTCGACTTGTAAAAGTTGAGTATAATTCAGGTAATAGAGCACCCAATGCGGAATCTTATTTTGCAGACAGTCAGTTAATTGACAAAATAAATGCTCAATCATTTATCACTTCTGAGACTAGGAATTTTCCAAAACCAAAAGAAATTATTGGGAAAGCCCCACTTACAGTTAAAGTAGTTGGTAGAGGAACAGACCTTGATTTTGATGACAAACTTACTTACAAATGGATTGCCAATAACACTGTAATTTCTGAAAAACCTACTACCGAATATACTTTCACAAAGGGTGGGAAATATAAATTAATATTTAAAGTAACAGACCAAAAGGGACTTTCAAAAACTGATACTTTAGTTGCAATTATTGGTAATGAAAAACCTCAAGTAAGCATTGTTTCTGCTCAAAATAAGTCATTTTACTGGGATGAAAAACCTTTTAATTATTCAGTTGTTGTGAAAGATCACGAGGATAAAGTCATCAATCCAAAGAAAATTAAAGTTCAGTACAATTACAATCCACAGCCTTACAGTCCTGCCAATGAAAGTACAGATTCTAAAGCCATTTCAACAGTTGAGTCTGGTTCATTAGGAAAAACTTTGATGGAAGCGAGCGACTGCAAAGCCTGCCATACAGTTGATAAAAAAGCAGTAGGTCCTTCTTTTATTGAGGTATCAAAAAGATATTCTGGAAGAGAAGGTTCTATACAATTGCTCACAAACAAAATTATTGAAGGTGGTGGTGGTAATTGGGGAACTACCCATGTAATGGCAGCACATCCTCAATTAGCCAAACAAGATGTAACCGAAATGGTTAAATATATTTTGTCTTTAAGCGACCCTAAAAAAGAATTTAAGAATATCCCAGTCAATGGAAATTTAAGTTTAACTGCCCATCAAGCAGATTCGCCAAAAGGTTTTTATACTCTAAAAAGTACCTATACTGATAACAAAACTGCGGTTGCACCTGCCCAAACTGGTCAAGAAGTTTTAAGATTAAATTATCATGTTCTAAGAGCAATGGATGCCGATGCACATCCTGGTTTTAATTTCGAATGGGGTCAGCTCCGTCAAGGTGATTCTAAAGCCTATCTTCAATTTAAACATGTAGATTTAACAAATATTCGCTCAATTAGTTTTGAGTATGCCTCATTAGATAAAAGTGGCGAAATTGAAGTTAGAAAAAATTCAGTTGCGGGGCCTGTGATTGGTAAAGTTACCTACACTCCTACAGGGAATTGGGATAAAATGGCTTGGGTCGAATGTAGTTTAAAAAATTTAGAGGAAGGTTTTATGGATTTATATTT